>JAZRYM010000019.1:0-2407 GCA_045600765.1 Acutalibacteraceae bacterium
CGGCGAGCGCAAGGAAAAAGTTGATTTCTCGGCGAAGCTGAACCAATGGTCGTCGGTGAAGAAGGTCATCGCCGTGGCGAGTGGCAAGGGCGGTGTGGGCAAGAGTCTGGTGGCGTCGTTGTTGCCGTCCGCCGCGGCGAAGCGCGGTTTGCGCACGGCCGTTCTCGATGCGGATATTACAGGGCCGTCGATTCCGAAGGCGTTCGGCCTCTCGGGCGGAACGCTTGCCTGCGAGCAGGGAATTCTGCCGTGTGTGTCGGCGGGGGGCGTGCGCGTGATGTCGCTCAATCTGCTCGTGGATAATCCCAATGATCCGGTCGTGTGGCGTGGACCCGTCATTGCCGGTACGGTGAAGCAGTTCTGGACGGATGTCTATTGGGAAGACATCGACATCATGTTCGTTGATATGCCGCCGGGAACGGGCGATGTGCCGCTGACGGTGTTCCAGTCGTTGCCGCTGTCCGGTATTCTCATCGTGACGTCGCCGCAGGAACTCGTCTCTATGATTGTCGAAAAAGCGATGAATATGGCGGAGATGATGCACGTGCCGGTACTCGGTATCGTGGAGAATATGTCCTATTTTGAGTGTCCCGATTGCGGCAAACAGCACCGCATTTTCGGTGAAAGCCATATCGAAGACGTTGCCGCCGCGCACGGGATTCAAACGGTGGCGAAAATGCCGCTGGATAGAGAGTTGACGGCGGCGTGCGACGCGGGCAACATCGAGAGCGCTGTGGTGACCTATTTGGACGAAATCGGAGATATATTGGAGGAATCGTAATGGGAATTCGCGCGGAAAAAGCGATGGAATCTTTTAAGACCGGTTTTAACTGCGCGCAAGCGGTGTCGGTGGCGTTCGCCGACCTCGTGCCGATGGACGAAAAGGTGTTGCTTCGCGCGGCATCCTCTTTCGGCGGTGGTGTCGGACGGTTGCGCAGCACCTGCGGTGCCGTTTCGGGGATGGTTTTGGTCGCCGGAATGCTCTATGGCTATGATGACCCGTCCGACCGCGCTGTAAAGTCCGAATACTATACAGTCGTGCGCGACTTGTGCGAGCAATTCCGTATGCGCCACGGCTCCATTGTCTGCAAAGAGATTTTAGGGGAAAACCCCGAAATCGGCGGCGAGCCGGCGGAGAGAACGCCGGCGTTTTACGGCACGCGGCCGTGCGAACGATGCGTGTTTGATGCGGCGGAGATTTTGGAAACCTACCTCGAAACCCACTCGCCGAAATACGATAAAAACAACGTGTAAAGCAAAATAGCTTTACGCTTCCATTTCAACAAAATTTTCAAGAAACGGGGAATTTGACGATGAAACTTACTTTTTTGGGTGCTGACCACGAAGTGACCGGGTCGATGACGCTCCTCGAAATCGGCGAACATAAGTTGCTGATTGACTGCGGTATGGAGCAGGGCGCGGACATTTACGAAAACGCGGATTTGCCGGTAGTTCCGGGCGCGGTGGATGCCCTGCTTTTGACCCACGCGCACATTGACCACTCGGGCAAAATCCCGGTGTTGACGGCAAACGGGTTCGGCGGCGCCATTCACGCAACGGGTGCGACGACGAAACTGTGCCATATTATGTTGATGGACTCGGCGCACATTCAAGAAAGCGAAGCGGAGTGGAAATCCCGCAAGGCACTTCGCGCCGGACGGGATGCGGTCGCACCGATGTATACGACGGACGATGCCGCCCGCGCCCTCAAACAGTTTAAGCCGCATGGCTACAATGAGTCGTTTGAACTGTTTGAAGGGGTTACGGCGCGGTTTCTCGATGCGGGTCACTTGCTCGGAAGCAGCAGCATTGAAATTACCGTGAATGAAAACGGGGAGGAGACGGTGCTGCTCTTTTCCGGCGACGTCGGCAATGTGGCGCGCCCGCTGATTCGCGACCCGCAAAAACCGGAAAAAGCGGATGTCGTGGTGGTGGAATCCACCTACGGTGACCGCTTACACGGCGAGCGACCCGACTATCTCGGTCAACTGACCGCCATTTTGCAGGAGACCTTAGACCGCGGCGGCAACCTCGTTGTCCCGTGTTTTGCTGTCGGGCGCACGCAGGAGATGCTGTACCTTTTGCGCGAAATCAAGGTGCGCGGTCTGCTTAAAGGGCACGACCGTTTTCCCGTGTATGTGGACAGTCCGCTTGCCGTCGAAGCGACCAACATTTACAGCGCCGACGAGATGGAGCCGTATTACGACGACGAGACGATGGCGCTGAAAATTCTCGGTATCAACCCCATTCGTATGGACGACTTGTACTTATCCATTACGAGCGACGACAGCCGCCGTATCAACGAAGACCGCACCCCGAAAGTCATCCTTTCCGCAAGCGGTATGTGCGAGGCGGGACGTATTCGCCACCACCTGAAACACAACTTGTGGCGCAAAGAATCGACCGT
>JAZRYM010000020.1:0-36359 GCA_045600765.1 Acutalibacteraceae bacterium
TTCAAAAAAATTTGAAAAAAATCAAAAAAACGCTTGCAATTTTGACAAGGGTGTAGTATATTGATTAGGCACGCGATTGCGCCAAGGGGGTATTTTGCGCCCAAAACGCGGTTGCCGTGCGACTGCACGATATGCGATGAAGCGGGAGGTTGCGGCCCGAACGAGGCCGGTTTTTCCGTGGAGTATGTCCGATTTCAAACCGGGCGACCAATACTTCCTGTGCAGCAACGGCGATGTACAACGTGACGTCCTACTTGCGGGGACGGCGCGGGTTCGACATTGTGGCTGTTCAGGAACCGTCAAACCCACCCCGGCCATCAAAAACCGAGCCGGTTTTTTGATGGGAAGCAATGAAACACCCGGCAGGGTGGAAGTTTGGCGAAGCTCGCCAACCAAAAAGAAAACTTATTTAGGAGGCGCTTTTACAGTGGCAGTCAAAGAAAAAATCCGTATCCGCATCAAAGGATACGACCACCAGTTGGTGGACCAAGCGGCGGAGAAAATCGTGAAACAGGCGCGCGCTACCGGCGCTCGCGTTTCCGGCCCGATTCCGCTGCCGACCGAGAAAGAAGTCGTGACCATTCTGCGCGCGGTGCACAAATACAAAGATTCCCGCGAGCAGTTTGAGACCCGGACGCACAAACGTCTGATTGACATTCTCCGTCCGTCTAACAAGACCGTCGAGGCTCTGATGGGCCTTGAACTCCCCGTCGGTGTGGAAATCGAAATCAAAGTGTGCAAACTTTAATCCTTATTATATAGGGACGGTTTGTCAGATTCCACAGACGAGGTCACGTTGCACGCCGCAGCCGATATGGCGGCTTGCAACCAATAACCAAAGGAGGCATACAGTATGCAGAAAGGTATTATCGGCAAGAAGATTGGCATGACGCAAATCTTCGACGAAAAGGGCAACGTTGTCCCGGTTACCGTGATTGAAGCGGGGCCGTGCGTGGTTGTCCAAAAGAAAACCGTCGAAAACGACGGCTATGAAGCGGTGCAGTTCGGTTTCGGTGATGTGACGCCGAAACACGTGAACAAACCGCAGCAGGGTCACTTCGCGAAGGCGGACGTCGCCGCGAAACGCACTCTGCGCGAATTCCGCTTTGCGGATTGCTCGGCGTTCAACCTGGGCGACATCGTGAAAGCGGACGCCTTCGCGGTGGGCGACCATGTGGACGTGGTCGGCACCAGCAAAGGTAAAGGTTACGCGGGCGCCATCAAACGCTGGAATCACTCCCGTTTGAAAGAGACCCACGGTTCCGGTCCTGTGGCTCGCCACGCCGGTTCGCTCGGTGCGTGTTCGTCCCCGTCCCGTGTCTTCAAAGGCATGAAGGCGGCCGGCCACCTCGGTGTGGAGCGCGTGACCGTGCAAAACCAACTTGTTGTGAAAATCGACGCTGAAAACAACCTCATCGCCATCAAGGGTGCCATTCCGGGCCCGCGCGGCGGCATCGTGGTCGTTTCCGACAGCGTGAAAGCGTAAGGGAGGAGGAATGCATCATGCCTACAGTTTCTACTTTTGACATGACCGGCAAAAAGACCGGCAGCATCGATTTGGCGGAAGCCATCTTCGGCATCACCCCGAACAAATCGGTTATGCACAGCATGGTCGTCAACTACTTGGCGAACCAGCGTCAGGGCACGCAGTCCGCTCTCACCCGCTCCGAAGTGAGCGGCGGCGGCAAAAAGCCGTATCGCCAAAAAGGCACCGGCCGCGCCCGTCAGGGTTCGACCCGCGCCGTGCAATGGTATCACGGCGGTGTGGCGTTCGCTCCGAAGCCGCGTGACTATTCCTACGCGCTTCCGAAGAAAGTGCGCCGTCTCGCCATGAAATCCGCGTTCTCGTCCAAAGTGCTGGACAACGAGATGATGGTGCTTGACAGCCTGAAACTCGAAGAGACCAAAACCAAGACGATTGCCACTATGCTCACCGCGCTCGGCACGGGCAAAAAAGTGTTAATCGTTCTTCCCGAGAATGACGAGAGCATCGTGAAAGCGGCGCGCAACATTCCGGGTGTCAAAACCGCTCTGGTCAACACCTTGAACGTGTATGACATTGTCAACTGCAACACGTTCATCGTGGTGAAAGATGCGATTTCCCAGATTGAGGAGGTTTATGCGTAATGAATCCTCGTGATATTATTCTCGCCCCTGTGGTGACGGAAAAAGCAGTCGGTCAGCTGGCGGATCGGAAATACACTTTCCGCGTGGCGTCCGATGCCAACAAAATTCAAATTGCGAAAGCGGTGGAAGAGATTTTCGGCGTGAAAGTCGCCAAAGTCAACACCATCAGCATGAAAGGTCAAAAACGCCGCTACGGTCGCTATGAGGGTTACACCTCTGACTGGAAAAAAGCGGTCGTGACGTTGACCGAAGGCTCGAAGACCATTGAATTCTTCGACGGCTTGTTCTAATAAGTCGTAAGACCAAACAGTAAAGCCGAAAATCGGCACGAATGGGGAACACGGCATTCCCCGCAAAGCCTAAGAACAGGAGCGTGAACAAACATGCCTATTATCAACTATAAGCCGACAAGCAACGGCCGCCGCGGCATGTCCGTGATTGATTACAGCGGACTGTCCAAAGTGAAGCCGGAAAAAAGCTTGCTCGACAAAAAGAAAAAGAATGCCGGCCGCAACAGTTACGGCCGCATCACCGTCCGCCATCACGGCGGCGGCAACCGTCAAAAATATCGTATCATCGACTTCAAACGTAACAAAGCCGATATGAATGCGACGGTGTTGACCCTTGAATACGACCCGAACCGCAGCGCGCACATCGCCCTCGTCCAGTACGAGGACAGCGAGAAACGCTACATCATCGCGCCGCAAGACGTGAAAGTGGGCGACGTTCTGCAATCGGGTGCGTCGGCGGATATCCGCCCGGGTAACGCCCTTCCGCTGTCCGCCATCCCGCAAGGTACGTTCATCCACAACGTGGAGCTGTACCCGGGCAAAGGCGCGCAGCTCGCTCGTTCCGCCGGTGTTATGGCGCAGCTGATGAGCAAAGAGAACAACCTCGCGCTCGTCCGTCTGCCGTCCGGCGAAATGCGTTACGTTCCGATTAACTGCATGGCGACCATCGGTCAGGTCGGTAACGCGGACCACGCCAACGAGAAACTCGGTAAAGCCGGTCGTAAACGCCACATGGGTTGGCGTCCGTCCGTCCGCGGTTCTGTGATGAACCCGTGCGATCACCCGCACGGTGGGGGTGAGGGTAAATCCCCCATCGGTCGTCCGGGCCCGGTGACCCCGTGGGGCAAACCCGCGCTGGGTTACAAAACGCGCAGCAAACACAACCGTTCTGACAAGTTCATTGTCAAACGCCGTAACGCGAAGTAAGCGAAAGGAGATTGAATTATGGGACGCAGTGTTAAAAAAGGACCTTTCGTGCAACCTGTTCTGCTGAAACGCATTCAGGAAATGAACGCCGCCGGCGAGAAACGCATCCTCAAAACGTGGAGCCGCTCCTCGACGATTTTCCCCGACTTTGTCGGTCACACGATTGCCGTTCACGACGGCCGCAAACACGTTCCGGTGTATATCACGGAGGATATGGTTGGACACAAATTGGGCGAATTCGCCCCGACTCGTACGTTTAGAGGCCACACCGGCTCCAAAACGACGAACTAAGCGGAAGGAGAGAATTATCAATGGAAGCAAGGGCTAAAGCCACTTACATTCGCATTTCCCCTCGCAAAGTGAAGATCGTTCTCGACCTCATCCGCGGGAAATCGATTGATGAAGCGTTGGCGATTGTGAAATTCACCAGCAAATCGGCTTGCGAACCGATTGAGAAACTGCTCAAATCCGCGCTCGCGAACGCCGAAAACAACTTCAATATGTCCAGAAGTGACCTGTACGTCGCGGAATGCTTTGCCTGCCCGGGCCCGATTATGAAACGGATTCGCCCGCGTGCGCAAGGCCGCGCTTTCCGCATCGACAAGAGAACGTCGCACATCACCGTCGTTCTCAAAGAGAAAGAATAAGTCGAGGAGGTACAGAAGAATGGGACAAAAAGTAAATCCGCACGGTCTTCGTGTCGGTGTTATCAAAGATTGGGATTCGCGTTGGTTCGTGAACGATAAAGAGTTCGGCGATACCATCGTCTCGGACTACAACCTGCGTAAATATCTGAAAAAGAAATTGTACGCGGCGGGCATTGCCAAAATCGAGATTGAACGCGACGCTTCCCGTGTGCGTGTGCACATCCATTGTGCCAAACCGGGTATCGTTATCGGCAAAGGCGGCGCGGATATCGAAACGCTTCGTCTGTCGTGCGAGAAAATGCTCGGCAAACCCACCCTCATCAACATCGTTGAGGTGAAAAACCCCGACGTCAACGCGCAGCTCGTTGCCGAAAGCATCGCCGCTCAGCTGGAAAAACGTACGTCTTTCCGCCGCGCGATGAAACAGGCAATCGGCCGTGCGATGAAACTCGGTGCGAAGGGTATTAAAACGAAAGTTTCCGGTCGTCTCGGCGGCGCGGAAATTGCGCGTAGCGAAAGCTACCACGAAGGAACGATTCCGCTGCAAACTCTGCGTGCGGACATTGATTACGGTTTCGCGGAGGCGAACACCACCTACGGTCGGATCGGCGTGAAAGTGTGGATCTACCGCGGTGAGGTTCTCGCCGGCGCGGCGAAACCGCAACGTCGGGAAGGAGGCCGCAAATAATGTTGATGCCGAAAAGAGTCAAATACCGTCGCGTGCAGCGCGGACGTTTGACCGGTAAAGCCACTCGTGGCAACAAAGTTACCTACGGTGATTTCGGTTTGCAGGCCGAGGAACCGGCATGGATTAAATCCAACCAGATTGAGGCGGCTCGTATCGCCATGACCCGTTACATCAAACGTGGCGGTCAGGTCTGGATTAAAATTTTCCCGGATAAACCGGTTACCGAAAAACCCGCCGAGACCCGCATGGGTTCCGGTAAAGGTTCGCCGGAATACTGGGTCGCCGTGGTGAAACCCGGACGCGTGATGTTCGAGATCGCCGGCGTGCCGGAGGAGACTGCCCGTGAGGCGTTGCGCCTGGCGGCAAACAAACTGCCGATCAAGTGCAAATTCGTCAAAAAAGAGGACGGTGAGCAGGCATGAAGAAATCTGAACTCGAAAAAATCCGTGAGTTGAGCGCCGTGGAAATGGAAAACAAACTGGACGACCTCAAAAAAGAGTTGTTCAACCTGCGTTTCCAACACGCGATTAACCAGCTGGATAATCCCGCCCGCATGAAAGCGGTCAAAAAACAAATCGCCATCATCAAAACGGTGATGCGCGAAAACGAACTGCGCGAAAGCGCCGAAGGCTAAGGGAGGAGGAACTACCGATGAGTGAACGCAATTTGAGAAAGACGAGAGTCGGTATCGTTGTCAGCGATAAAATGGATAAAACCGTGGTCATCGCCATCAGCGACAATGTCCGTCATCCCTTGTACAAGAAAATCGTGAAACGCACCGTCAAACTGAAAGCGCACGACGAGGCGAACGAGTGCCGTGTCGGTGACCGCGTGGAGGTCACCGAAACCCGCCCGCTCTCCAAAGACAAACGCTGGCGCGTTTCCAAAATCATCGAGAAGGCTAAATAAGTCGGTTCTGCTTGAAAGGAGGAACACCAGATGGTTCAACAACAAACCTACCTCAAAGTGGCCGACAACACCGGCGCGAAAGAACTTATGGTCATTCGCGTTCTTGGTGGTTCCGGCCGGAGGTATGCGAATATCGGCGACCTCGTTGTCGCTTCGGTGAAAAAAGCCGCTCCCGGCGGCATGGTGAAAAAAGGCGATGTCGTGCGTGCGGTAATCGTGCGCGCGGTGAAGGGTGTTCGCCGCGAAGATGGTACGTACATTCGTTTTGACGAAAACGCCGCCGTCATCGTTCGTGAGGACAAAAACCCGCGTGGTACCCGTATCTTTGGGCCCATCGCCCGTGAGCTGCGTGAGAAGGATTACATGAAAATCCTCTCCCTCGCGCCGGAAGTGCTGTGAGGAGGTACCGAAATGAAAATGCATGTGAAAAAAGACGACCAGGTCGTCATTCTCAGCGGTAACGACAAAGGCAAAAAAGGCAAGGTGCTGGAAGTCAGCCCCAAAGAAGGCAAAGTCATCGTCGAGGGTTGCCACATCGTGACCAAACACGTGAAGGCGCGCCGCCCCGGCGACCCGAGCGGCATCATCAAGGCGGAAGGCGCTATCTACGCCTCCAAAGTCCAGGTGGTTTGCCCGCACTGCAAAAAGGCCACCCGCATTGCCTATAAGACGTTCGCCGACAAAACGAAGTCCCGTGTGTGCAAACATTGCGGCGAGACGCTGTAAGGAGGAACAAACGAATGGCCAGATTAAAAGAATTTTACAAAAGTGAAGTCGCTCCCGCGCTTATGACCAAATTCGGTTACAAAAGCGTGATGCAGATTCCGAAACTGGACAAAATTGTCATCAACATCGGCTGCGGCGAAGCGCGCGACAACCCGAAAGTCATCGAGTCGGCGATTACCGACCTTATGGCGATTACCGGTCAGCGCCCCGTTATCTGCAAGGCGAGAAAGTCTGTGGCGAACTTCAAACTGCGTGAAGGTATGAACAACGGCGTGAAGGTCACCCTGCGCGGCGACCGCATGTACGAGTTCCTGGATCGTTTGTTCAACGTGGCTCTGCCCCGCGTGCGTGACTTCCGCGGCATCAACCCGAACTCGTTCGACGGTCGCGGCAACTACAACATGGGTCTGAAAGAGCAACTCATTTTCCCGGAAATTGAGTACGACAAAATTGACACGGTGCGTGGCATGGACTTGTGCTTCGTGACCACCGCCAACACCGACGAAGAAGCGCTTGAACTGCTTACGCTGATGGGCGCTCCGTTCGAGAGATAAGGAGGGGACGAAAATGGCAAAAACTTCGATGAAGGTACGGCAGAGCAGAGGTTCGAAATATTCGACCCGCAACTACAACCGTTGCAAAATCTGCGGTCGTCCCCACGCGTATCTGCGCAAATACGGCATCTGCCGTATCTGCTTCCGCGAGCTCGCCTACAAAGGCGAAATCCCGGGTGTCAAAAAAGCAAGTTGGTAAGCAATAGTTGAAGGAGGATTACGGATATGCAAATTACCGATACGATTGCCGATATGCTGACGCGCATTCGTAACGCGAATACCGCGAAGCACGATTCGGTGGATATCCCCGCTTCGAACATGAAGAAGGCTATTGCCCAGATTCTTGTTGACGAGGGATATGTGAAAAGTTTCCAAGTGATTGATGACGGCAAACAGGGAATCATCCGCGTGGTCCTGAAATATCAGGGCGCGGGAAAAACTCCGGTCATCCGTGGCTTGCGCCGCGTGTCCAAACCCGGTTTGCGCATCTATTCCAGCAGTGAAGATATGCCGAAAGTCATGAAAGGCATCGGCACCGCCATCGTCTCCACGTCCAAAGGCGTTATGACCGACAAAAAGGCCCGTAACGAAAACGTGGGTGGCGAAGTGTTGGCGTTTGTGTGGTAAGGGGGTACGAGAGATATGTCGAGAATTGGACGTAAACCGATTGAAATCCCCGCCGGCGTTGAGGTCTCTGTTGCCGATAACGTCGTTACCGTCAAAGGCCCGAAAGGCACCTTGACTCAAACCATCAACCCGGTCATCACCGTCAAAGTCGAGGGCAACACCATTTCGGTGGAGCGCCCGAACGACGAGGCGTTGAGCCGCTCGCTCCACGGGCTGTCCCGCACGCTGATTGCCAATATGGTGGAAGGCGTGTCCAAAGGGTACCAGAAAGAGCTCGATATCAACGGTATCGGTTACCGTGCCGCGAAACAGGGCTCCGAAGTGGTGCTGACCCTCGGTTACAGCCACCAAGTCTTTGTCAAAGAGATTCCGGGTATCACCATCGACGTGCCGAACCCGAACAAGCTGGTCATCAGCGGTGCGGACAAACAGCTCGTCGGTCAGTTTGCGGCGGAAGTCCGCGGCAAACGCCCGCCGGAACCCTACAAAGGCAAAGGCATCAAGTATTCTGACGAAGTCATCCGCCGCAAGGAAGGTAAAGCCGGCGCGAAGGGCGCAAAATAAGGGAGGTAAGGAACAGTTATGGTTAGTCAGAAAGACAGCAACAAAGCCAGACTTCATCGCCACGCTCGTGTGCGCGGTAAGATTTCCGGCACCGCGGATCGTCCGCGTCTCAACGTGTTCCGCTCCTCGAGCAACATCTATGCGCAGCTGATTGATGATGTGGCGGGCAAAACCCTTGCCTCTGCTTCGAGTGTGGAAAAAGACTTCGGCTACGGCGGCAACAAAGACGCCGCGAAAAAAGTCGGACAACTGATTGCTGAACGCGCTGCCAAAGCGGGCATCACCGACGTGGTGTTCGACCGCGGTGGCTATGTGTATCACGGCCGTGTCAAAGAACTGGCCGAAGGCGCCCGCGAGGGCGGCCTCAAATTCTAAGGAAGAGGAGGAACAGAACTTTGGACAGACGTGATAATAACAAACGTGAAATGAAATCCGAGTACGAGGAGCGGTTGGTTGCCATCAACCGCGTCAGCAAGACCGTCAAAGGCGGCCGCATTATGAAATTCTCGGCTCTGATGGTCGTGGGTGACGGTAAAGGCACCGTGGGCTTCGGTATCGGCAAAGCCAGCGAGGTTCCGGAAGCCATCCGCAAAGGCATCGAAGATGCCAAAAAGAATTTCGTGAAGATTTCGCTGAAAGGGACCACCATCCCGCACGAAATCCTCGGTAAATTCGGCGCGGGTGAAGTGCTGATGAAACCGGCTGCTCCCGGTACCGGTGTTATCGCCGGCGGCGCGTGCCGTGCCGTGATGGAGGCGGCGGGTATCAAAGATATCCGTGCGAAAGCGCTCCGTTCCAACAACCCCTGCAACGTCGTTGCGGCGACCTTTGAAGGTCTGAAACAACTGCGTACCGCGGAGGAAGCGGCGGAAACCCGCGGCAAAACCGCGAAAGAAATCTTGGGTTAAGGAGGGCAAAACCAATGGCAACGAAGAAAAAGGCAGATGCCCTGAACATCAAACTGGTCAAGAGCCTCATCGGCGCGAAAAAAGACCAGATTGCCACGGCCCAGTCCTTGGGACTTCGCAAAATCGGCGACGTGGTCAGCCAGCCTGACAACGCCGCAACGCAGGGTAAGGTGGCAAAAATCATCCACCTCATCGAGGTAACGAAATAATTAAATCGAGAATCAAGGAGGTGCGAAAAGCTATGCAGTTACACGAACTTTCTCCGGCGGCCGGCTCCACGCATGACAGCAAACGAATCGGTCGTGGCCACGGCTCCGGCTGGGGCAAAACCGGCGGTAAAGGTCACAAAGGTCAAAAGGCGCGTGCCGGTCACGGTCAGCGTCCGGGCTTTGAAGGTGGCCAGATGCCTCTGCAAAGACGTATCCCGAAACGTGGATTCAACAACATTTTCGCAAAGGAGTTTGCGATTGTGAATGTCGCGGCGCTCAACAAGTTTGACGCGAACGCGGTGGTTGACGCGGATGCGCTGATTGCAGCCGGCATCATCAAAAAAGCTTGCGACGGGGTGAAAATCCTCGGCAACGGCAAACTGGAAAAGGCTCTCACCGTGAAAGCGGCGGCGTTCTCCGGCTCTGCCAAAGAAAAAATCGAGAGTGCGGGCGGAAAGGCAGAGGTGATCTGACATGTTTCAGACCTTGCGTAATGCCTGGAAAGTTGCCGACATCCGCAAGAAGATCCTCTATACTTTGTTCATCGTGTTGATCTTCCGTATCGGCTCGGCAATTCCGGTCCCGTTTATCGATATCGAAATTCTCAAAAATGCGATTGACGACAGTTCGGATTTGATGGCGTACTTGACGCTGATGTCCGGTGGCGGTTTCTCGGATGCGAGTATCTTTGCTCTGTCCATCACCCCGTATATCAACGCGAGCATCATCATCCAGCTGTTGACGGTGGCGATTCCCGCTTTGGAGCGTATGGCGCAAAACGGCGAAGAAGGCCGCAAAAAAATGGGTCAAATCACCCGTTATGTTACGGTTATTCTCGGTTTGCTCCTCGGCGTCGCCTACTACTTCATGGTGAAAAACAAATACGGTGCGCTTGCCTCGTGTGCCCAAGGCGGTTTCAAAGCCTGGTTCTGCGGCATCACCATCGTGTTGTGCTTCACCGCCGGTTCGGCGCTGATGATGTGGCTCGGCGAGCAAATCAACGAACGGGGCATCGGCAACGGTATCTCCATTCTGTTGTTCGCGGGTATCATCTCCCGCTTGCCTTCCGGTATTATGCGGCTGTACACCATCTTCACCGAAGGTGTCAAGAACATTGACGCGGGCGGCCTGAAATACGTTATTTTGGTGCCGGTTATCCTGCTGCTGTTCCTCGCCATCATCGGACTGATTGTGTTTATGTCCAACGCGGAACGCCGCATTCCGATTCAGTACGCCAAACGTACCGTCGGTCGCAAAATCTATGGCGGTCAGAACACGTTTATCCCGATTAAAGTCAATATGTCCGGCGTTATGCCCATCATCTTGGCGGTCTCGATTGTGTCTATGCCGTCCATCCTCAAACAGTTCTTCAACTGGGACTCCGACAACTCCAGCTGGTTCTTCAATGCGTTTAGTTCCAATAGCTGGGTTTACATCATTCTGTATTTCTTGCTCATCATCGGGTTCGCGTTCTTCTACGTGACCATCCAGTACAACCCCGTGGAGATGGCAAACAACCTGCGGAAAAACTCCGGTGCCATTCCGGGCTACCGTCCCGGCAAACCCACCGTGGATTACATCCGCAAGGTTATCTCCAAAATCACGCTGATTGGCTCCCTCTTCTTGGGAGTAATCGCCCTGTTCCCGTCCGTGTTCGGTAAATTCTCCGGCATCGGCCTCGGCATCGGCGGTACGTCGGTCATGATTGTTGTGGGCGTTGCGCTTGAAACGATGCAGCAAATTGAAAGTCAGATTATGATGCGTCACTACAAAGGCTTCTTGGAATAAGCCTTGCGTGACAGAAGGAGGAAGAGGTATGAATCTCATTTTCCTCGGCGCTCCGGGCGCCGGAAAGGGCACGCAAGCCGAGCAGGTTTGCAACGCTCTTCACATCCCCACCATTTCCACGGGTAACATTATCCGTGAAGCGTTGAAAAGCGGCACGGAAATGGGTCTGAAAGCCAAATCCTTTATGGATGCCGGCGCGCTCGTCCCCGATGAGATTGTGATTGGAATTATCCAAGAACGCCTCGCCAAAGACGATTGCAAAAACGGCTTCATCCTGGACGGCTTCCCGCGCACCATTCCCCAGGCCGAGGCGCTTGACCGTATGGGTATCGTCATTGACCGCGTCATCGACATCGATGTCGCGGACGAGGTGATTGCCCAGCGTGTATCGGGCCGCCGTGTTTGCAGCGAGTGCGGCAACTCCTACCACATCGAGTTTCGACCCTCGAAAGCGGAAGGCGTTTGCGACGCTTGCGGCGGCACCCTTGTTCAACGCAAGGATGACCAACCGGAAACCGTTGTGGCTCGTCTGAAAGAATACCACGAAAAGACGGAGCCGCTCAAAGCCTTCTACGAGGCGCAGGGCAAACTCAAAACGGTCAAAGGGCAAGAAGAAATTGCCGACACGACCAAATTGGTGCTCGAAGCCGTCGGGGCTACGGTATGATTATCGTAAAAAACAGCCGAGAGCTGAACGATATGCGCGATGCGTGTCGTATCTCGGCGCAGGCGTTGCAGTTCGCAGGAGAATCCATCCGCGTCGGTATGACGACCGGGGAACTCGATCGCAAAATCCGCCACTTTATCGAGAAACAGGGAGCCACTCCCTCGTTTCTCGGTTACGGTGGATTCCCTGCCTCTGCTTGCCTATCGGTAAATGAAACGGTCATCCACGGCATACCGGGAGATTGCGTCCTCCACGAAGGGGATATCGTCAGCGTGGACGTTGGCGCGTTCTATCACGGCTATCATGGCGACAATGCCGCGACGTTCCCCGTCGGTAAGATTTCCGACGAGGCACAGGCGCTTCTTGATGCCACCCGCGAAAGCCTTTACGAAGGCATCGCGCAGGCGGCGGCGGGAAACCGCATTGGCGACATCAGTCACGCCGTACAAGCGTATGTCGAGGAGCGTGGTTATTCGGTGGTACGACAGTACGTCGGCCACGGAGTAGGTACGCACCTGCATGAGGAACCGAATGTTCCGAACTTTGGCACACCGGGAAGAGGCCCGCGCCTTGTCCCCGGTATGACCATCGCCATTGAACCGATGATCAACTGCGGCACACACGAGATTGAGGTGCTGCCGGACGGTTGGACGGTGCTCACGAAAGACAGAAAACTCTCTGCCCACTTTGAGCACACGATTGCCGTCACGGCAGAGGGCCCGGTCATTTTGACCAAGCCCTGAGCCACGGCACGGTGTGTCTGCTCGGCGAATTTCGCCGCGAAGATTAAAGGAGGTTATCGAATGTCCAAGGCGGACGTTATCGAAGTGGAAGGTGTCGTGGTGGAGGCTCTCCCCAACGCCACGTTCCAAGTCGAATTGGCAAACGGCCACAAAGTGCTCGCGCACATCTCCGGCAAACTGCGTACCAACTTTATTCGCATTCTGCCGGGCGATAAAGTGACGATGGAAATGTCTCCCTATGACCTTTCCAAAGGGCGCATTACGTGGAGAAGTAAGTAAACCCCGAAAGGGACAACCCAAAACCGCATCGTTGATGCTGAGGAGGTATTTTTTATGAAAGTCAGACCTTCTGTGAAGAAAATCTGCGAAAAATGCAAAATCATCAAACGCAAAGGTAAAGTTATGGTGATTTGCGAGAACCCGAAGCACAAACAGCGCCAGGGCTAATCCCCGACGCATCTTATGAAGAGCGACAACCTCGCTCCATGAAAGGAAGGAAAGTATTATGGCGCGTATCGCCGGCGTAGACCTGCCCAGAGATAAACGTATTGAAATCGGCCTTACCTACATTTTCGGTATCGGCCGCAAATCGGCAAGTGACATTCTTGCCGCCACCGGTGTGAATCCGGACACCCGTGTTCGCGATTTGACCGAGGAAGATGCTTCCAAACTCCGTGAGTACATCGACCACAACTACGTTGTGGAAGGTGACCTCCGTCGTGACGTGGCGTTTGACATCAAACGCCTCATCGAAATCGGCAGCTATCGCGGTCTTCGTCACCGCAAAGGGTTGCCGGTGCGCGGTCAGCGTTCCAAAACGAATGCTCGTACCCGCAAAGGCCCGAAAAAAACCATTGCCAACAAGAAGAAATAAGTAGGAGGGATAAACATGGCTGCTGCCAAAACTGCTGCGCGCAAGGGTGCTACCCGTCGCCGCAAAGAACGCAAAAATATCGAGCGTGGAGCCGCACATATCCAATCTACGTTCAACAACACCATTGTGACGCTGACCGATACGCAGGGCAATGCGCTCTCGTGGGCGTCGGCGGGCGAACTCGGGTTCCGCGGTTCGCGTAAATCCACTCCGTTTGCGGCGCAAACCGCGGCGGAAACTGCTGCGAAAGCGGCGATGGAACACGGTCTGAAAACCGTCGAAGTGTACGTCAAAGGCCCGGGCGCCGGTCGCGAAGCCGCGATTCGTGCGTTGCAAGCCGCCGGTCTCGAAATCACGCTCATCAAAGACGTGACTCCGGTGCCGCACAACGGCTGCCGTCCGCCGAAAAGACGTCGTGTTTAATGGAGGTGTAACGATATGGCTAGATATACCGGTGCGGTGTGCCGTCTGTGCCGCCGTGAAGGACAAAAATTGTTCCTCAAAGGGGAACGCTGCTACACGAAAAAATGCGCGCTGGAACGCCGCGCGTATGCGCCTGGTCAGCATGGCCAAGGCCGCAAAAAAGTGTCGGAGTACGGCAAACAGCTTCGTACCAAACAGTTCGCCAAACGCTACTATGGCGTGCTGGAAGGTCAGTTCCGTACTTACTTTGAAAAAGCCACCAAAATGCAGGGCGTGACCGGTGAAAACCTGCTCTCCATTTTGGAATCCCGTTTGGACAACGTGGCGTATCGCCTCGGCTACGGCACCTCCCGTGCCCAAGCCCGTCAGATGGTGCTTCACGGCCACGTGACCGTCAACGGCAAAAAAGTGAACATTCCGTCCTACCTCGTGAAACCGGGTCAGACGATTGCTCTGAAAGAGGAGAGCCGTAGCCTGGATCTCGTCAAAGGGATTCTGGAAACGACCGCTTCCCGTCCGGTTCCGAAGTGGCTGGATCTCAACAAGCAGACTTCCGAAGCGAAAATCGTCGCTCTGGCGACCCGTGAAGACATCGATCTCCCGATCGAAGAGACGCTCATCGTCGAGTTGTACTCGAAATAAGCGTAAATTCACCGCTTTTCTCTGTTTTTTGGAAACAACACATTTTAATAAGGAGGCTTTTGCATGATTGAGATTGAGAAGCCGAGAATTGAGGTCGTGGACCTGACTGACGACGGTACTTACGGTAAATTTACCGTGGAACCGCTGGAACGCGGTTACGGTTCGACCCTCGGCAACAGCCTGCGTCGCGTGCTTTTGTCGTCGCTTCCGGGTTATGCCGCTACGTCGGTGAAAATCGACGGAATTCTCCATGAGTTTTCGACCATCGAGGGCGTGAAAGAAGACGTTACCGAGATTGTCCTGAACATCAAAGGGTTGATTATGAAAATCAACGGCGACGGCGCGAAAACCGTCCAAATCGAAGAAGAAGGCCCGAAAGTGGTGACCGCTGCTGACATCAAATGCGACAGCGAGGTGGAAATCCTTGACCCGGACGTCTACATTGCGACGATTGGCGAGGGTGGTCGTCTGTCGATGGAAATTACCATTGACCGCGGCCGTGGCTACGTCGCCGCCGACCGCAACAAGCAGTTGCTTGCTCCGGTCATTGGCGTGATTCCGGTGGATTCCATCTACACCCCGGTTCGCAAAGTCAATTACACCGTCGAAAACACCCGCGTGGGTCAGATTACCGACTACGATAAACTGACCATCGAAGTGTGGACGAACGGCACCATTTCGGCGAAAGAAGCCATTTCCCTGTCGGCAAAAGTGTTGACGGAGCACCTCAACTTGTTTGTGGATCTCTCCGGCGATACCTATGCGGGCAACTCGATTATGGTCGAGAAAGACGACAACGGCAAAGAGAAAATCCTCGAAATGACCATCGAAGATTTGGATTTGTCCGTGCGTTCGTTCAACTGCCTGAAACGCGCCGGAATCAACACCGTGGAGGATCTCATCCAAAAATCCGAAGAGGATATGATGAAAGTCCGCAACCTCGGCCGCAAATCGCTCGAAGAGGTTATCCACAAACTGGATTCGCTGGGATTCACCCTGCGTTCCGATGACGACTAAGATTTTTAACTACCATTTGTAAGGAGTGAAACACTATGCCCGGAACTCGTAAATTGGGTCGCGCGACCGATTGCCGCTTGGCGATGCTGCGCGGAATGGTGACCCATTTTCTGGAATGCGGTCGTATTGAAACGACTGTGACCCGTGCCAAAGAGGTGCAGGCGATGGCGGAAAAATTCATCACCATCGCGAAAGAACCGACCCTCGCGAATAAACGCCAGGCGATGGCGTATATCACCAAAGAGGACGTGGTGAAAAAACTGTTTGACGAGATTGCGCCGAAATATGCCGATCGCAACGGTGGTTACACCCGCGTCATCAAAATCGGTGCTCGCCGCGGCGATGCCGCCGAGATGGCGATTTTGGAACTCATCTGAGTTTGCGCTGTAAGTGAAAATCCCGCAGTCATACGACTGCGGGATTTTTTGCTTTTTTGTAGGGGACACCATCCGTTGTGGGCAAAGTCTCTGAAAACTTGTGGCGAACCGCTTACACAAGAGAAATAAAAAAGAAAAAACTGTTGCAAAATCTCGCGAAATAGGGTATACTATACCTGTATGCGGCGGATGCCGCGAAAAAACGCCCTTTGGGGTATACGGGCGGGCTGGTCCTGTGCGACGGTGCGCTGTGAACCATGTCAGGCGGGGAACCGAGCAGCATTAAGCGGTTGCTTCCGTGTGCCGCAGATTACTGACTCGTCCGTATACCCGAGAGGGCGTTTTTTTAACTCTCTTGTGTGAAAGCGCAGCCAAAGGTCATACCCACGCCCGCCCGCCGGAAGTTTAACTCTCTTGTGTGAAAGCGCAGCCGGGAATCATACCCACGCCCGCCCGCCGGAAGTTTAACTCTCTTGTGTGAAAGCGCAGCCAAAGGTCATACCCACGCCCGCCCGCCGGGAGTCTCGCCGCAAAAATGCGGTGTAGGGACCGGCGCCCTCGACGGTCCGTCCCAAAATTTCGCGATAACTCACGGCGGGTGTGTAGGGGACGGCGCCCTCGACGTCCCTCGTGGGATGTTGATGATGTGAAAAAATCAGAAAGGAGCGCGTGCAATGTATCAAGTTTTATACCGCAAATGGCGGCCGAAAACCTTTTCGCAGGTAGTCGGTCAGGAATATGTCACCACCGCGCTCAAAAACGAGGTGGATGCGGCGCGGTTGTCCCACGCCTACCTCTTTGTGGGGTCGCGCGGCACGGGCAAAACCTCGTGCGCGAAAATTCTCGCAAAAGCGGTCAACTGCCTGCATCCCGTAAACGGCGACCCGTGCGGCGAATGCGAGGTATGCAAGGGGATTGAGGACGGCTCGATTTTAGACGTAACCGAACTGGACGCCGCGTCCAACAACGGTGTCGATTACGTCCGCGAACTGCGCGAGGAGGTCGCGTATATGCCCGCCGTCGCGAAATACCGTGTGTATATCATCGACGAGGTACATATGATGACGGACAGCGCGTTTAACGCGCTTCTCAAAACGCTGGAAGAACCGCCGGCGCACGTTATTTTCATTTTGGCGACCACCGAGGTGCAGGAACTGCCCGACACCATTTTGTCGCGGTGTCAGCGGTTTGATTTCGGGCGGATTGCGCCCGAAAAAATCGCGGCGCGCATTGCCCACATTGCCGAAAACGAGCCGTTTTCGGTGGACGAGGATGCCGCGCTGATGCTGGCACGGTTGGCGGACGGCGGTATGCGCGATGCGTTGTCGCTCCTTGACCAGTGCGTGTCGCGCGCCGACCGCGTGACGATGCAAGTGGTGACCGAAACCGCCGGACTTGCCGGCCGCGACCCGATGTATACGTTGTCTTCGGCGGTGCTGTCGGGTGACGGCGGCGCGGTGCTCGAATGGGTGGATGCGTTGCACAACGCTTCCAAGGATATGGAGCGGCTGTGCGTGGAATGTCTCGATTTTTATCGGCAACTGATGCTCTGTCGGCAGGTGAAAGACCCGTCGGCAATGATTGTGCTCCCGCCGGACGAGATGACCCGCCTGAAAGCGGAGGCGGAGAGGTACACGCTTCCCACGCTGATGCATTGTTTGGACGTGCTCCAAACCGCGTTGGAACGCCTACGTGGCGGGTCGAACCGTCGGGTAGAGGTGGAAATGGCTCTCCTTAAACTCTGCGAACCGGCGTTGGATACGAGTACGGCGGCGCTTGTCCGCCGATTGAGCGCGGTGGAAGCGGCGCTCCAAAACGGTGGTGCTCCGCTCGCGTGCGCGACGGTGCCCGCCCCGCAACCCGTGGCGGTGGAAACGCCCGCCGAACCGGTAGCGGAACAGCCGGCGGCTGTGACAGAAGAACCGGCGGCAGAAGAAAACCCCGTTCCCGCGCAACCGGCACAAGAGGTCGCACAACCGACCGCGCCCGCCGCACAACTGACCGCGGACGGCGACACGCCGTTTGACAAGTGGGAGGACGTGCTTTCGGAACTTTCGCAGACGGCACCGCCGCTTCACGGCGTACTGATTGGGAGCACGGCGGCGATTCGCGACGATTTTGTGCTTATCTCCACCGAAAACGCGATGTTCCGCACGCTTGTTTCGGGCGACGGCAACAAGAAAAAGTTGTCGGATGCGATTGAGAAAGTTACCGGTCGGACGTACCGTATCGGAATGAAAAAAGCGGCGGCAAAAGAGGCGCCGCCGAGTGAGCCGGACAGTCCGCTGTCGGCATTTTTGCGCGAGAGCCGCGATGCCGGCATCGCGGTGGACATTAAGGAGGAATCGTAAATGAAAGCGAGATTACCGCAAGGTGTGGGCCGTGGTGCCCCGAACAATATGCAGGGAATGCTGCAACAAGCGCAGAAAATGCAAGCCGATATGCAAGCGCTCCAAGAGGAACTCGGCGAGCGGGAATATTCCGCGACGGTCGGCGGCGGCACGGTGACGGCGGTCGTCAACGGGCATCATGAGGTGACGGCGCTCACTATCGACCCCGAAGTGGTTGACCCGGACGACGTGGAAATGCTGTCCGATTTGGTCATCGCCGCGGTGAACGAGGCGGTGCGCAAAGCCGCCGAGGATTCGGAAGAATCTATGGGACAAATCACCGGCGGGATGAGCATTCCGGGTTTGCTGTAAGGTGATTTTACAAGATTTTAGGGAGTAGGAGGTGGCGTGATGGCATCGCTTGCGGCGCCGCTTGAACGGCTGATTGAACAACTGGAAAAATGGCCGACGATTGGGCACAAGTCGGCGCAACGGCTGGCGTTTTATCTGCTGTCGATACCGGACGAACGCGCCGCCGCCTTGGTGGACGCCATCCGCGATGCGCGCGAGAACGTGCACGAATGCAAGGTGTGTTGCCACCTGACCGACCGCGAGGTGTGCCCGTTTTGCGAAGACCTTGCCCGTGACCGCAAAACCATTTGCGTCGTTGCCGACCCGCGCGACGTAATGGCGATTGAGCGCGCGCGGGAGTATAAGGGCCTCTACCACGTGCTCCACGGCAATCTTTCGCCGATGGACGGCGTAACCCCGGAACAGTTGCGGATTAAAGAACTGCTGCACCGCGTTGCCGCGGAAGATATTGAAGAAGTCATTATGGCGACCAACCCGACGGTGGACGGCGAAGTGACCGCCACCTACATCGCCAAATTGCTCGCGCCGTTCGGCATAAAAGTGACCCGTCTTGCCTACGGAATTCCCGTGGGCGGCGACCTCGAATATGCCGACGACGTGACCTTGCGCCATTCGCTCGAAGGGCGCAACGAACTGTAAGAGGTGGGCAAGATGGCAGAAAAAGCAAACACCAAAACGATTGCCCAGAACAAAAAGGCGTATCACGAATATTTTGTGGAAGAGAGCTTTGAAGCGGGGATTGAACTGTTCGGTACCGAGGTGAAATCGTTGCGCCGCGGTGCGTGTAACCTGAAAGACGCGTGGTGCAGTATTGACGACGGCGAGATGTTCGTCTGCAACCTGCACATAAGCCCTTACGAACAGGGAAACATTTTCAACCGCGACCCGTTGCGCGTGCGGCGGTTGTTGCTCCACAAAAAGGAGATTATGCGCCTTGTAGGCATCACGAAGCAAAAGGGGTATACCCTCATTCCGCTTTCGCTCTATTTCAAAAATTCGCGGGTGAAAGTGCAAGTCGGGGTGTGCCGCGGCAAGAAATTGTACGATAAGCGCGAAGCGGAAGCCAAGCGGGAGTTGAACCGCGAGGCGGAACGCGCGATGAAAAACAAAGAAATCGGATAAACTACGGATGAAAATTTGAAAATACGGGGGCGTAAAGGTTTCGACGGGGATTTGGAACCACGGTAAGCGAGTAGCGGGGCGGGACCGCTATAAAATCCGCACCTTAAAAGTAAACGACGACATTCCTGTCGCTCAGGCGGCCTAAGTAGGCCACCCGTCCTGCCGAAGACGACCGCGACTTCGGCAAGGGCGTCGATTAGCGGTGCACGTGAACGAAAAAGTGCCGCCTTTTTCGTCATGACGGAGCGGCTACCGTAGTCAATAGCCTGTTTTTCGGCGATTGGCGAGGGGAATCTTAAACGAAAAACTGCACTCGGAGAAAGCCGTGGGGATGGATTTTCGGACGCGAGTTCGATTCTCGCCGCCTCCACCAAAAATCGACAAATCTCGACAGAGGTTTGTCGATTTTACTTATTACCTCTTCACTATTCACTTTTCACTAAAAAAACAAGTGTCGATTTTTGGAAAGTAATAAGTAATAGTGAATAGTGAAGAAGTAAGGTGTCGGCTTCGCCTTGATTTTACGCACCCTACCCTCGCCCGATTACAAAAAAGCTGCAAGCCTTATGGCTTGCCGGTTTTGGTATTTGCCGTTTCACTTTTTACGAAAAAGCAAGGGTGAATTTTTTATTTTTCTTTCTTCGTCTTATAAAACGCAAGAATGAGCAGGGCGCCGGCGGAAGTCTTGACATTGACTTTTTTTGTGATTTGCGATATTATATAATTTATGGTAGCGCGTTTGGCGTTTCGTCACGCGAAACAAGTTTGTTTAGGAGTTGAAAGAGGATATGAGCACCAACGGCACAAAATCTATCAACAGAAATTCGATTTCGCTGATACGTATTGTGGCAACGTTTGCCATCTTGTTATGTCATTATGTTTCGTGGTTTGATAGAATTAATTTTACAGGTCAAATTTTCAATGTCGGAGTCCCGTTGTTTTTTATCATTTCGGGCTATTTGTTTGGCAACAAAACGATTGACAAAACATTTCCGTGGCTCAAAAAGAGATTGCTTAGAATTGTTACCCCGGTATATTTGTATTATGCAGTTTGTGTGATTGTTTTACTTTTGATAGGTAACCTCGGCGACATTTCACTATGGGCTACCGTAAAACAACTTCTTAATCTCCACGGATTTGTGGGGGGGGGTATAGGTAACGTTGTTACGGGACATTTATGGTTTGTTAGTTATATTATTTTGTGCTATATATTGACACCGGTGTTGCAATTTTGCGTTAAACATTTTTCGAAGCGAACGGTTATTGGCGGTGTTTGTATTGTAGCGGCATTAGAAATTCTTTTAATGTTGAGCATCCCGACGTTTGAGTTTATGTCCTGGTTTGCTGGATGCATAGCATATGCTGTTGCGTATTTTTATTGTGCCTATGGAGGGAAAAAGCTGAACGGCAAACAGTATGTTTTGCTCTCTGTCTTGACTGTTTGCATGTTAGGCGTTCGCATTTTCGGTAAAATGTATATGGACGGGTCTCAACTATACGATCGTGTAATTGTTCCCTACTCGCATTGCGTTTTGGCGTTTTGGATGTTCTTCACCTTGCTGTGGATTGGCGACAAACTCTTTGACGGCAAAAAAGACAGCAAGGTATTAAATGTTTTGAATGATTTGAGTTACTATGTGTATATCGTACATTATTGTTTGCTTTTAGGGCCGCTTTTCTTAAAAACATTGAGTGGAAATATGGCGATTAATTCCTTCTGCTTTTTCGCACTTACGCTTGTGCTGGCGTATGTGTTGAAGTTTTTGGATAACATCTTGCATTCTAAAATAATTAAAAATCGCAATTAAGAGAGAAAGCAGAAATCACCCCTGCACTGGGTTGCGGTGCAGGGGTGTTTTTTCATCTATTATTTTTCTTTCTTCGTCTTATAAAACGCAAGAATGAGCAGGGCGACGGCGGAGCAAATGGCGGTGAGCAAGTAAATGTCCGAGAAGCCCTCGTTTAGGGTGTCGCGGAAGCAGGTTTCGAGCTTATCGCGGCGCGTTTCGATGTCCGCCTGATACGTTTCAAGCGCCGTATCAAATGCACCGGGCACCGCCGCTTTCAGCTCGCCCATATGCGCGGACAGCGTTTCCATTTCCGCAATGGCGGCATCCATACCACCTGCCGCGCCGCCCATAGCCGAGGTGTCACCGCCTGTTGCGGATGCAGGCATCCCGCTCGGCATTCCGCCGGTTACGCCGCTCGGCATTCCGGCGGGCATACCGCCTTGTGCGCCGCCGCTCATAGCCGCCGCCATTTTCGCCTGCGCCGCTTTCATTCCGGCAACGCCTTGGTCAATGCCGGCGATACCCCGGTCAATGCCGGTGTTGATGGTTTCAATCACCCCGGGCGTCATCTCGTCAAACATCATTTTGGCGAGGGTTTTGGTGTTATCCACAATGGTGGTCACGTCGCTTCCTTGCAGCAGTTCCACCGCGCCGTCCGGCATTTTGAAGTTGCTGTTGTTGCCGCTCATATCCATTTTCATGGTGGTCATCTCGGACAGCGACGGCATTTCCGCCATTTTATCGGCGAACTGCGGGTTGTTTTTCATTTCGTCCATTTTTTCCGAAATTTCCTGCATATACGGCAGTTCCGGCACCGCCACTTCCTGCGGGAGCAACGGCATTAAGTTGCCCTGCACGCTCATACCGGCGGTGGAGATGAAACCGACCATAATCGCGGGCGCAATCGCCGTGCCGATGGAGCGCACAAGGGAGAGCGCCGCCAAAGCGGAGTTGGATTCGTTCGGGTCGGTGTCGGCGAGCATCATATAGTTGACGGGTGTCCCCATCGTGAAGCCCATCCCGAGTCCGGCGAGCGCCAGCCCGACGAGCACGGTCAGCATCGACGGGGATTTGGTGGTGACGAACATCATAAAGAGCGCGCCGGCGGCGGTGCAAAGGAACCCGAACGCCAAGATGACTTTCGGCCCGAATTTGTCAATCAGTTTGCCCGAGACGGGTGCGCCGAGCCCGGCGAACAAGCCGAGCATAATGACGAGGTAGCCGCCCGAACCCGACGGCAGATAAAGGCAGTTTTCGGCGAATTGCGGCACGAAGATGACACCCATCATCAAAAACCCGCTGACCGTCGAGAGAATAAGGGTGATAAGCAGGTTGCGCTCGGTAAAGTAGCGCGGGTTGATAACCGGGTCTTCCGCTTTCTTTTCGGCGAGGATGTAAAGCGGGATAAAGAGCACAAAGACGAGCAGGAACGGCCACACGTCGGTGGTGAGCAGGGAGTTGCCGAAGTCGAAGAAATCGAGGTTTTTCAGCCCGTACAGCAGGGAGAGCACCATCACCGTCAGCGTGAAAATGCCGAAGATGTCGATTTTTTTGTTGTTTTCCGCGTTGCGGTTGTTGTCCAGTTTGAACAGCCCGCAAAGGATGATAAAGAGCGAAATCGGGAGGTTGATGTAGAAGATAAATTCCCACCGGTCGGTGCCGAACAGGTCTAAAATCGCGCTGCCCGCCGATGCACCGAACACGTTGGCAATCCCGTACACGCCGCCGACCAAACCGAGCGCCATTCCGCGCTTTTCGGGCGGGAAAGTGGTGCCGAATTCCGCGGTGGCAATGGGGACGATACCGCCGCCGCCAATCGCCTGCACCACGCGCGCGGCGAGCAACAGCGGGAAGCCGCCGAACGAGCCGGACAACCCGCAAAAGAGCGAGCCGAGCCCGAACAGCGAGATGCAGAGAATGTAGATGTATTTCCGACCGAAGCGGTCAGCCAGTTTGCCCATAATCGGGACGCTCGCCGCGTAGGCGAGGGTGTAAATGGTAATCATCCAAATACCGCTTTGCGCCGAAACGCCGAGCTGGTTTTGGATGATGGTGCGTGCCGGAGTGACGATGCCCGTATCAATCGCGCCCATAAAAATGCCCGCGAGATAGAGAATCATTACCAGCACATAACTTTTGGAAGAAGATGTTTTGCTTGCCATGGTGACAGTTCCTTTCGTGAATTAGGTGGATTTTTTTGCGTGGGTTTCGCCGTAAAACGCCGCGGCGTTTTGCGCCATTTGGTCGAGTGCCGCCCGCGTGGTTTCGAGGGATTCCGGCGGGATTCCCGCCAAAAGACGGGCGTTCCACCGCCGCAAGATGTCGAGCAGCGGCGCGCGGAAATCGTGCCCTTTTTCGGTGAGTGAAAACAGGAACGAGCGGGAATCGGCGGGGTTTTGCTCGCGCAAAACGTAGCCTTTTTGTTCCAACTCTTTCATCGTGCGGGTCATCACGCCCTTGTCGTAGTGCAGTTCGCGGATGAGTTCGTCCTGCGTTTTGCCCGCGATGACCGCCGCTTGCGGTCGCGCTTTTTGGAGCAACATCAGCAAAATGACCCCCTCGGCGGCGTTTAGGTCAAAGGGTTTCAGTTCGTCCCGCAGATAGAGTTTGAAATATTTGTCTGCAATCATCATCGTACGCCCGATGTCGGCAAACGGTTCCATAATGACACCCCTATTTTGAAAATTAGTTGCTTTTGCAACTATGTGTACCGACCCAGTATAGCACACCATCGTATGGTTGTCAACAGAAAAAACGCAACAAAAAACCTGCGGGGTATCGTTTCAATACCTCGCAGGTTTTGATGTTTCGCGTGTTGTTTATTTGTTTTGGATGTTCATTACACGGACGCGTTCGGGAGGACGGGAGCTTGAATTTCTTTGTTGACGTCGAGCTCCGCTTCCGGCACGGCGTTTTGCACGGCGTTTTGCACGGCGTTTTGCGGTTGCGCCGCTTCAAAAGCGGCATCCGCGGCGGCGATTTTCTCATCCGTCGGTCGCGGCAACAACACGTCCATCGGAGTGGCGCGGAGCAGGTGTTCTTGTGCCCGATTCGGTTCAACGGTGACGTCGCGGCGATAATCATCCGCCACCGTGTCGCACCACGATTTGATTTGGCGGGCGAGATTCAAGCGGGAATGGCGCAGTTTGGTGCCGAGCACCAAATGCTGGCGGTTTTTGGCATTCAAATAGGCATCGGCGGCGTCGCGAAGCGTTTGCACACTCTCGGCAAACTCCGTTTTGGTTTTGATGCCGTGTTTGAGTTGCATCGAGCGCTCTGCCACTGACAGCAACGCTTTTTCCATCGCGGAAAATTCCGTAGAGTTCGAGTGGCGACCGATATGGTCGTAGAGGTGGCTGACAAAATGCTTCGCTTTGGCGAACACGGCATCGGGACGATTGTCGTCACGGAGCGGCGTTTTAAGACCGGCTTTCAAGTCGGTTGCTTTCTTTTCGAGCTCCTCTTGCCGCTTGTTGAGTTTGTCGTACGTGCTATCGAGCTCTTTCAAATCGCCGAGAGCTTTTTCGTGTTTCGATTTTTCCCGCTCCAAACGGTCAATTTCCGCTTTGGCGGGAGCGTTTTTATCGAGGATAGCCCAGTACAGTTTCTCAAACTGTTCGGTTTCGGCTTTCAGCGGGTTGACGGATTTCAGCAGTTCCTCTTTTTCCGTGCGCGGAGCGATGGCGAGGTTTTCAAATTGCACCACCAAGTTTTGGTGAATGTCGAGGTCGTTTTTGACCGCCGCGCATTTTTCGCTCACACTTTCAATGTACGAGAGGGTCTGCGTTTTGTCCGCGTCGATTTTTCTGAGAACATCCCGTTTTTGCGCATAACCCGGATAGACACGGAACAGTTCGTTGTCGAGTTCATTTTTCAGGCTGTTGAGTTTTCCGAGGACACGCTCTTTGAAATACGGTTTGTCCACTTTGAGTCGCTGTAACCGTCTGTCCTCTTTGTATTCCTTAAAGTCTTTGCCGTAGTTTTCCAGAAGTTCGGCGACTTGCGCCTCCGCTTCCTCTTTCGAGTGGAGGGCGGCGTAGGCGTTTTCATATTGATGCAGGTGGTACAGATATTGGTGAGCGCGAGGATCTTCCAACTTGCCGACCAGTTCCTGCGGGTCGGCATAGTGCGCTTTCAGCAGGTTAAAATCGTTTTCGCTGATTTCATCGCGCGGCGCGTTGTCAAACGCATCGCTGACGAGACCGCGCAGACTGATTCCGATTTCGTTGGCAAACGCGTTCAATTCCTCCGCGCGGTTGACGGCGACGGTGCCGAGCGCCTCGTCCATCGCTTTGACGGGCGCATACGCTTTGGCGCAACGCTCTTCATATAGAGATTTTTCTCGGCTGATTTCTTCTTGCAGTGCGCGGTATTCGTTGGTTTTTTCTTGAAGTGCCGTCAGATGGCTTTTCTGGGAGGCTTCGCATTGGAGAATATTTTTGTCGAGTTCCGCCAGTTTCTGTTCGGCGGTCGCCAACACCGCTTGGCGCTCCAACATCATCCGTTCGGCATCGCGCAAATCCGGATTGTTTTGGCGAATCAACTCTTTTTGCGCGGCGATTTGTTCGTCGAGTTTTTCAATCGCGTGTTTGTGTTCGTCGGATTTTGCCCACGCGCCGGCATAGTCGCCCGCTTTCACACCGAGTTCTTTGCATTTTTTGGCGTAGTCGCGCAAGTCGGCGTTGTAGCGGTTGATTTCCGAAACACATTCGTCGAGGGAGGCGTTTTGTGCTTGTGTATTGGCACCGATTTCCTCGCGCGCATAGATGCGGAGTTTGCTTGCCGCCTTTTCCATATTGCCGAGTATCGTGTATAAGGCTTTGACTTGCGGTTTGTCGATGTGGGCGTTATTCGTCAGACGGTTGTAATCTTCAATCGCTTTTTGCAGGCCGCCGGCACGGTGAGGTATAAACACTTCTTCGCCGAACGCATCGGTGAGCCCTACCAAGTCGTTGTGGGCTTCTTCCTGCGGGAGAGGCTGACCGAACGCATCCGTTTCGGGAACAAATCCGTCCACTATGGCAATGTGCAGTTTTCCGTTTTGGTCGATAACGCCGTTCATCGTCACGTCGTCGGCTTCCGGGTCACCGAGCAGTTCGTTTTGCAACGCGCGCAGAAAATGCGGGTTGTAGTGGTCGTTTTGCGTATGCGGAAGATGGTTGACGTAGGTTTCGTAGTAGGTCAGATAATCGTTCAGGGTGCGTTTTACTTCGTTGAGTTCTTCCTGGTGTTGCTCTTCGGGCGTGAGCGGGATTTCGTTGCCTTCCGCATCAAATTTCGGGTCGGCAGGCTCGCGCGGCGCCACAAAGAAGGTGTGCAGTTTCGCAAGCGGCGTTTCGTTTTCGTCTTGCAGCCACTTGGCAAAGTCCTTGTCCGCATTGCCGATATCGCCCGTGAGGGTCAAGTCGAAGTTCATCCCTTGAAAATCGTGTTTCATTTGCTCGTTTGCACCGGTCGGAAGTTTATGTTTTCCCATATCCATCGCATCCTTTCTTATGGTAAAATTTTTGCTGTTCAATTATAATACGGCATTTTTTGCAAAAAAGTTTCGCGCAAAAGCATTTTTTGCAAAAGCCGGGCTTCGCTGTTTTGCAGGTGTGTTTATTCGTTTTTGAGTTTCATCCACGTTTCCACATAATGCACCGCGCAACCGTAGCCAAAATCGAGCGTGTCCGTTTTAGAGAGGGTTTCCAGCACGCTTTGAAGTGCTTCGTAAAGCGCGCCTTTGCCGTCCTCCAAAAAGGAGACGTAGGCGCCCTCGGTGCTGTACGTTTCCACGCCGAGGACGATTTTGCACCGGTGCGCCGAGCCGAGCGGGAGTTCTTCGCGGCTAATGTCCAAAATGGCGGCGGCGGTGTCGCGGTAGGACATCAGCGTGAGGGTGTCGGAGCGGTCGGCAAGCAGGGTGAGCAGGGCGGTTTCTTCGCCGTCCACCGTGACGGTCATACGGTCAAGCCAAAAGGGGATGTCCCACTCAATCGCCGTGCCGATTTTGTGCGCCGCGTCGGTGGCGTGCACCACCAAATCGGCGTAGCGTTGCCAGTTTTCGGGCGTGCTGCCCGCCTGGTGCGGTTCCACGTCGAGGTGAATACCGTAGAATTTGGCGTCGTTCGGAGCGGCGTTTTGATACGCTTCAAACCGCGTGAGCAATCGGTCAAAGCCGGTGTTGCCGTCTTGAATCCACGACACGTCGCCCGACAACCACGCGACCCGCATCCCGCGGGAAGCGGCATCACGGATAAAGGCGGCAATCTGCGCGTCCGTTTGGTTATCGACCCACAGATACACCTCGGTGACGTGGTTTTGTTGCAGAAAATCGAGTCGTTTGGCGCGCGTGGTTTCGTCTACGATGTACGCGGAGTTCCACCACCACGTACCGAGCGAGCCGAATGTCGTATCGGTGTCGTATTGCAGATGCGGTTCGTTTTGCGGCGCGGTCGTGGTGGGGTGAGCGGTCGTGTCGCCGCCGGTTTCCGCCACCAAGCGGAACGCGCGAATGGTCGCGCCCGAACCCACGATGCCGAGGCGGCCCGTTTCGCCGAATTGCGCCAATTCCACGGGGATTTTACCGCGGTAGGTGCCTTGTATGAGCATCGGTGTGCCGTCTTCCGCCGGCGTGGTGTCCGCGCCGCAAGTGGCGGCAATCGCGGCGGCAATCGAGTTGTTCCAGCCGTTTATGTTGAGGTGGGCATCGCCGTTCACCGTGAAATCGAATTCGAGGAAAAGAGATTCGCCCTCCGCAACGGTAAAGTCGGGGAGCGCTTCATGAAAGTAGAGCACCCACACGTTCCACGCGGTTTTTTGGGAGATGACAAACCCCTCTCCCTCGTCCCGAATGGCGGTGCCGTCGCTCTCATTTGAGCCGTTCGTGATAACGGTGATGAGGTCGAGCACGTGCCTTGTGGGCGTGACGGTGGCGGTCGTTGTGCCGGCCGAGGGGAGTAGTCCCACAATCAAGCGGCGCAAGAACAACACGTCTTTCATATTGATAAGGGTATCGTCGTTCAGGTCGGCGGCGGCAAGGTCAAGGGTGACCGAAAGCCCCACCACATAGCGGCGCACCGCCAACACGTCTTTCATATTCACCGCGCTGTCGCCGTTTACGTCGCCTTTGGCGGCGGCGGGCTCCGCGAGGGACACAACGCACAAAAGGCTTGCAAGCAACGCGCAAACAAGCACGAGACTACATAGTTTTTTCATAGCCGTTCCTCCTCGGAGTTCTTCTTTCGGGTTACTTTCAGTATACCAAACCCTGCTGCCGGTTGCAAGAGGGAAGAAGGTGGTTTTTTATAGCAAAAGAGAAAGGACGACGCAAAACGTCGGCTTTGCGTCGTCCGATGGTATTTTGTTCCGTTATTCTTTTACCGGGTCGTAGAACAGGTCGATGACCAGTTGTTTCAGCGCCGCTTTGTCCGGATAGAATTCCATAAATTCCTCGCCGACCTTGGCTTCGCCTTTGGTCGTTTTGATACCGCCGTTTTCGTAGGTGTTCCAGTTGTTATACAGCGAGGCAAGTTGATTGACGGTGCAGTCAGACTGAATGTAAGGGGAGACTTGTTCAAGCGTTTCGAGCAGGAACGAGTCATCCGAATCCATCTTAACGGTAACCGTCTTGCGCAATTCTTCGAGATATTGACGTTGACGTTCCATACGGCGCAAGTTACTGCTGTCTTCAAGTCCCTGGCGCGCGCGAATATACGACAGCGCCATATTGCCCGTCAAGGTGAGCGATTTGCCTTTCACCATTTTCGGCGAAACGCTGGTCATATCGTCCAGCACGGTGAGCGTGACCCCGCCGGCGATGTCGTTGACTTGCGCCACGGCATCCATCGTAAAGGAAACGTAGTGGTCGATGTGGACGTTATACAAAAGACCGGACACCGCCTCAACCGCGTTACGGCAACTGTCTCCTTTTCCGCTTCCGTAAGTGTGCGCGAGCGCCAACTGCGCGTTGACGGTACCCGCTTTTTCGCCGCGAACGCCCAAAATGGTCATATCGGTCATCGTATCGCGGTTGAGCTGTACCGCCGTGTACGACTTGGCTTTTCTGTCCATTACAAGAAGCAGAAGAAAGTCGGTTTGTTGACTGTTGACGTAGCCGGTATCCTTCGTTTCTGCGGCATACTTGTCCACGCCGAGCAACAAAACGGTGTCTAAGTGTTTGCGTGGGACGTAGGGCACCCCGTCAAAGAATACCCGTTCGTCGGTAAGGAGTTCCTCTTCGGAAGAGGGTGAGGTTTCGCGGCTTTCCATCCATTTGTCCAATGCTGCAAAGAGAAGCAGGAGGAGTAAAAGAACAGCAACTAAAACCGCGAGGAGTTTACATAGATTTCGGTTAATTTTCAAATACACGAAAAACACACCCTCTTTCTTACTTTTTTATGCGGTAAACGCAGGGGATTTGCGAAAAATGAAATAGCCGCCGCGTCAAAAGACCGCGGCGGCTACGTCGAAGCTAAACTATAAAGATGCGATTTTGAATCATTCGACTTAGCCGCAAGGGCTTAGGCCTTTTGCGCGGAGTGCTTTTTCACCGCAAAGCAACCAGCCGCCAACAGGGCAAGGATGCCCGCCGCTCCAAGCACCATCCACAAGGTGGTGTCGCCGGTGTCAGGGGAGGAAGGGCCGTCGGGGTTGACCGGCGGCAGTTCGCCGGAATCCCGCAGGAACGCGTACACACCCTCGTCACTCACGAGCAGGTCCACGATGCCGCCTTGACCGCGGGTGATGTTGCTGTCGTCAATCGTTTTCCAAATCGTGCCGCCGTTGTTGAAGAGGATGGCAATCAAGGAGCTGACGTTCGTGTCCAGGTTGAGACGGACGCGCATAACGTTGCCCTCTTTGCTCAAATAATTCGCGTAGATGCCGTCCACGTCAATGTAAATCAGGTCGCTCACGCGAAGCGTGTCGAGTTCCAAATCGGGGTACAGGCGTTTGAGGATGGATTGCAGTTCCGGGCTCAAATCTTTCACGTATTCGGTGTTTTTGATTTGTTCCGCGGCATCCTTAAAGATTTTCGCATCTTTGTCGCTCAATTTGTTGTTGACCGTGGCGAGCTCCGAAATGGGGACGATTCGCAGATAGCCTTCGGGGATGCCGATGACTTCATTGCCGTCTTTGTCAACAATGATGGCAATGTAATTGTTGCCGTCGCTACCCTTTTGCGGGATAATCTCGGGCACTTCTTTCTTTTCTGCGCTTTTGGTGAATCCGCTGGCAAGGGCGGTGATGCCCATCGTTGCCACCAGACAGACGGCGAGCACAATGCTGAGCACTTTTTTAACCATAGTTAAAACCTCCATCTTAAATAGTTTTCATTATATATTTGAGTCCGCGGGGATGGTTTGCACCAACTTTCCGCAGACAAGAAAGCGTTTGCTACGGTTGCCGATAAGGCAAGTGGAGAGAATCAACGTTTTGTCGTCCGGCGAGACGACGGGGTCTTTGGCAAATACGGCTTGAATTTCACGCGAGGAGAAAATATCCTCAAAAAAGAGACGGAAAATGCGTTTGTTGTGAAAGTCGTAGTTGTAAAGAATGTGGCGGCTGTCGTAAGGAGCGGCGGCCATCACGGTGTAGTGCAATTCCCGATCGGGGAGATAGACCACAATTTCGGAGTGTTCCGCGAGCAACTCGTCAGAACCGTACACTTTTTGAAGCGTTCCGAACATATCGCCGTTGTTCATACAGTGCCCGTACACAATGGTGAGCGGGTCGGAAAAATCGCGTTTGTTGTAAGTGGCTTCCGTAAACAGTACACCGCGGAACTCGTACTCTTTCGCTATGTTGCGGTGCAGATAGTAGGCATCGTCGGTCGGATGCTGGAAGAGGGGGTAACTGACATCCGTTTTCGGAATGTCCAGCCACGCGTACACGTCGGCGTTTTCTTTTTGCAACGCCTTAAAATCCACCGGACTTTTGTACGTTTTCTCCGTTTTGACGGAAGTAGACGTTGCGGGTTCCGGTCGAACGAAATATTCCGTTTTCGGTTGCCGGAAGAACAGGAAATATGCACCGACAAGCAGGAGGAGTAACAGCAAGAGAAGGATGCCGCCAATCCACCGACGGTTTTTCTTTTTCATACAGCATCACCTTCTGCCTTTTTCAAGGGGTCCAAAGGGGTTGTTCCAACCCTTTGCGGTCAATGGCCGCAAGGGCAGAGGCAAGGTCGGGTTTCCTCGTCGTTGTATTGTGACAGTCGGTTCCGAGAAAATGGATGTGACCGTCTCGGAGCATTTTCAGCGCCCGCCGCCGGTTTTTCGTAAAAAAGACGGTGTTGGCTTGGGTCAGCACACCGCAATCAAGCAGTAGGCGAATGGCTTTTTTGTTTTGGCGGTGCAGGTAACGGTCGATGTGCGCCAACACGACGGTAACGTCGTTGCGTTTGCTCAGTTCCAGCACCGTGGAAACGGTGCGTGTTGTCCACACGCCGAACGGCATTTCCAAAAGCAAAAGGTCGGTGCCTTCAAGGCAAAAATCTTTGAGACCGTCGAATCGACCGATGCCCTCAAAATACAGCACCTCGGCGCCGAGGCGAATAGCGGGAGCGTCCGGCGGCAAATGCGGTTTCAGCCGGTCAAAAGCGGCTTGTCGCTCAGCAAAAAATTGCGCCGGCGTTCGCTGTTGTGCGTAAAAGTGCGGGGTGGCGGCAATGCCGTCGGCGCCCTGGTCTTTCAGCATAGACAGCATGGTGAGGCTTTCCTCAACGCTTTTGCTGCCGTCGTCGATGCCGGGAAGAATGTGGGTGTGAAAATCAAACATCTTGGGTAGAAACACTCCATGTCCGCGCCGAAAAGGCGTTTACTGTGTCAGCGGTTTTCAGGTGTTCTTTTTGGAGTAACCGTAGCCGTAACCGTAGCCGTAACCGCGACGATTACCGCGGCTGTATTTCCCGCCTTGTGCTTTCGGGGATTCCACGCCGTTGAAGACGAAGCCAAGCACCTTGACTTGGAGCAATTCCATCCGGCGCATCGCTTCCGCCAACGACTGGCGGTCGCAGTAATCTTGCCGCACGACCACAATCATACCCGACAGCAGATGCGCGGTTGCCAAACTGTCGCTGACCGCGTTGACGGGAGGCAGGTCCATGATGATAAAGTCAAAAGAGGTGGTAAGCTCGTTGAGCACTTGCTCCATTCGTTTGGAGGACAAAAGCTCCGACGGGTTCGGCGGAATATCGCCCGCCGGAAGCACGTACAACCCTTGGATGAGTTCGGTGGTGTGCACCGCTTCTTGCAAGGTGTTAATGCCGGCGAGCACGTGGGACAGACCCACGGGACTATCCAGTTTCAAGGTGGCGGCGATGACGGGGATACGCATATCGCCCTCAATCAACAGCACGCGCTTGTTGTTCTGCGCCAGCGTGTACGACAAGTTGATAGACGTCGTGCTTTTGCCCTCGCCTTTGAGGGCGCTGGTTACGCCGATGATTTTGCAGTCTTTCTCGTCGGCCATACTGAACACGAGGTTGGTTCGAAGCAGTTTGTACGCTTCCGAAGCGCCGAAACCGAGATGTCTGCCGACCGTTTTCTTTCGCGGGTTTTGGGGAGTAAGTTTATTGAAAGACGGTTTTTTAGAAGACAGTTTCTTAGAAGTTGCTTTTTCGGAAGATGTTTTTTTGGAAGATGTCTTTTGAGAAGTTGCTTTTTCGGAAGACGGTTTTTTGGAAGACGGACTTTTCGTCGCGTCAGAAAGGCTCTTTTTCTTCTCTGCCATTATTTCGTCGCCTCCGCCCTTCGTTTTGTTTCATCTGCGGCGTGGCCGTAGACATAGCCGTAGCCATAGCCGTGGCCTTTTCCTTCATCCAGCAAATTGGGCACAACCGCCAAAATCGGCAATTTGTACGTCTCCGTCAGATACTCTTCGGAGTGGATGACGGTGTCAAACAGCATCCGCACCACGAGCACGACACAGACGAGCGCCATTCCCACCGCCGCGCCGACGAGGGCGTTTTTGGCGGCGGCACGGTTCGAGGTCGTCTTTGCCGGAGCAATGGCGTAGTCAATCGGTTTCATAAAGCAGGAGTTCATAATGTCCGTAACGCGCTCCGGCAACACGTCGGCAACGGTGTTGGCGATGAGCGCCGCCTCTTGCGGGTCGGTGCTGGTCGCTTTGATGCTCAGCACCTCGGTCTCGTTCAGCGCCGTTGCGGAAATCATCCCGTTCAGTTGACTGTAACTGTAATTCAGCCCGGCTTCCTCAATGATTTCGTTGAGGGTGGTGCGACTGTGCAGAATCACTTCATAACTCTTGATTAACCGCGATGCCGCGCTCAACTGACCGGTGGAAATCGTAAAACTGCTCCCGCCGATGGTGATGTCACTGCTGTTGACGTACATAACCGCTTCCGCGGTGTAGTAAGGGGTCGTCGTGAGGGTGGTGTACGCAAACATCGACACACCGCCGACGATGGCCGCCAAAATCACGGCCCACAAGTAATGCCAAACCGATTGCAAGAAGCGGCGGATGTCCAGTTCGAAATATTCACTTGATGTGCCCATGTGTGTCAACTCCTTGCGTTATGGGATTTGCCGTTGCCCGTCATAGGGAACAACGGTTCAAAGCGAAAAATGGGGACAATTTCGCAACATACATCATTTTCGCCTTATTGTAACATAAAAAGCGGGAAAATGCAAGCGTTTCCTATAAAAAATAAAGAGACTTTTTATAGTACATTTTAACCTTATAGTGCAACAATATGTAGTGGTGCGAAATTTTCATACAAAAATACCCGAAAACAGCGTTTTCGGGTATTTTCGGAAAAACATTCGGTTTTTGCTTTGGAAAACTCAGCGTTTGCTGAACTGCGGAGCGCGACGGGCGGCTTTGAGACTATCCTCGGAACTCAATTCCTTCACCAAAGAACCCGCTGTGATGCTGAACGCACGGCCGTTGAATCGTTGCTTTGTGATGCTCCACGGGAACATAGGAATATTTCTTGGTATTGTAATCCAGTAAGTAAAAATAAGGGGTTACCGTTATTTTGTTTTCCGAACACGCCTTGTAAAAGCGATTGAGGAAATCCATGCCTGTTTTTGACATAGACATTTCATAGGTTATTGTCCCATCTTTTTGATATGTTGAGGTGAAATTATCATAAGACCAGAGAATGCAGAATTTTTTGAAATCGAAGGATGACAATCGAACGTATCCAGTATCATATCCGGTTGTATTATGCGCGTTGTTTCTCACTTTTTCCTTTGCTTTAAGAAGTTCGTTGACATAATGCGATACTTGAGAATCGAGAATGTCGAGGTTTATGTCGTCCATACTCACATCTCTGTAAACTTTATATTTTCTGGATTCTCCGGATAACACATACGAGTCACTTTCTAACTTGTCAGCGAGGATTGACGCTAAGCTTTTTGCAGACATCTTATATTCTTCGTTTACGCTTACGGCGTTACCCTGGAAATCATTATAGGCTACTGTAACTTGACAAACGCAATCGCTGTAATCACTGACAAAGTTTTCAGAAATGGTATACGTTACGTTTCCGTATTTTGTGAACTCACATAAATAATCAAGGATATTTTTATTTTTGGCTTTGTCTATCAATGAAGAAGCTACAACGACAATCATAAGTAACAGAAAAAAGCCAATCAGAAACTTAATCATACTAACGCCTTTCCAATTTTTAGGAGGGTCCAAGCATACCATGCGTCGCCGCGAAAGTCAACAAAAAAGCGCTATCCTTGCGGATGACGCTTTTGAGGTAGCAGGGAAAAATCAGCGTTTGCTGAACTGCGGAGCGCGACGGGCGGCTTTAAGACCGTATTTCTTACGCTCTTTCATACGCGGATCGCGGGTGAGCAGGCCGGCTTTTTTGAGCGCCGGGCGAAGCTCGCCGTCGTTGTATTGCAGCAACGCACGGGCGATACCGTGACGGATGGCGCCGGCTTGGCCGGTCACACCGCCGCCGGCAACGCGGCATTCGATGTCGAACTTGCCGGTGAGACCGGTCAGTTCCAGGGGTTGACGCACGATGAGTTTCAGCGTTTCAAGGCCGAAATACTCGTCCATCTCACGGTCGTTGATTTTCACAGAACCGGTACCCGCATACAGGCGGACACGCGCCACGGATTTTTTGCGGCGGCCGGTGCCATAGAAATAAGGGCGTTTGTTGAAATCCATTTGAACCAGTCTCCTTTCTTAAATCTCGTAGGCTTCGGGTTTTTGCGCCGCTTGCTCATGCTCCGCACCGGCGTAAACACGCAGGCGGGTCATGGCGGCACGACCGATGGTGTTGTTCGGAACCATACCGTAAATCGCGAGTTCCATCGCTTTTTCCGGACGGGATTCCATCAGCTGGGAATACGGCACGGTTTTCAGACCGCCAATCCAGCCGGTGTGGCGCTGCCACACTTTTTTCTGCAATTTGTTGCCGGTAAGCACCGCTTTGCCGCAGTTAATCACAATGACGTGATCGCCGCAGTCAACGTGAGGGGTGTAGGTCGGCTTGGTTTTGCCGCGGAGCAAGTCCGCCGCCGCCACCGCCACGCGGCCGAGCGGTTTGCCGGCGGCGTCGATGACGTACCATTTGCGGGAAACTTCGCCCGCTTTTTCCATATACGTGGACATAGTCGTTCCTCCTAAAAGATAGTCTTTTTGACAGAAGCGGGGAAACCCCCGTTTTTCGCACGAGAATGATGATACCACACGGAATTTCGCTTGTCAACATTTTTTTGCGATTTTTTAATTTTTTAGGTTGCAATCTCGCGTTTTCTCTGTTTTTCTCGTTTTTTCATAGTGTTTTCTCGCGTGCCATTTTCAATTTTGCGGTGTGAAACCGGTCTGCAATGCACGGTGGTTGCGGTAGAGCCTTGCGGCGCGCGCTTGCGAAAAAGAGAAAACCGGTCGTGAGCGGCTGCGGTAGAGTCTCGTGGCGACACACTTACACAAGGGAGATAAAAAAGGCGGCGCACTTACACAAGGGAGACAAAAAAAGAAAAAAAGTGTTGACAAAGGGATTTGGCTGTGATAGAATAGGCGGTGCCGCGTAATTCGGGCTTGTTTAAGTGCGCCAAAAAAGCGCCGCC
>JAZRYM010000021.1:0-7856 GCA_045600765.1 Acutalibacteraceae bacterium
TTGCCGTCCCAATCGGTATTGAGCGGTTCGTAATAAGAAACCTCCGCCTTGAGCGCATTGGTTTTGCGCAGATACATTAAAATCTCATTTTCGATACAGCGGGATGCGTATGTGGCAAGTCGTGTCCCCTTTTCATAATCAAATGTTCCCACCGCCTTGATAAGTCCGATCGTGCCGATGGAAATCAACTCCTCCTGCTCGGTCGCCGTGCCGTAGTATTTTTTCACAATATGTGCCACAAGCCGCAAATTATGCTCAATCAACCGGTTGCGGGCCTCCATATCCCCCTCCTGCCGAAATGCCAGCAACGCCTCCTTTTCCTCCTCGGCGGAAAGCGGCTTCGGAAACGACCCGCCGTGGGTCACGTGAAGGGCAAAAAACAACAAATTGGAAAGGGCATGCAACAACGATACAAACATAACACTCACCTCAACGCCTATCCTATGCAAGCGGCAAGTCCCGCTTGCCCGTCCAAAACGGAATTTCACGAGAATTGCCAAAGAAAAAGGCTTGACAACCGCAAAAAATGGTGCTACACTAACCACATAAAGCGTTGATGAGAACACGACTTGTCAAGGATTTTTCGAAAGAGAACGCCGTCGCCGGCTGAAAGCGGCGTGAAAAATCGACTTGTCGCCACCGTCTCGGAGTGCGTGCTTGAACGTTCAGTAGAGCACGACGGCTGACCTCGTTACCGGTCTCTTGAGGGCGGTTTTACCGCCGAACAAGGGTGGAACCACGTGCATTGCCACGTCCCTTTTTTGGGGCGTGGTTTTTTTATTTGCAAAAAAATTGTCAAAAAATCCGAAAAGGAGTCTGATTGTTATGCTGACCATTACGCTCAAATCCGGCGACACCATGCAGGTGGAAGCCGGCGTGGCGGTGGAAGCCGTCTGCCGCGACATCTCGATGGGGTTGTTCCGCGCCGCCTGCGCCGCGAAAGTCAACGGCAACGTCGTGGACTTGCGTACCGCGCTCACCGAGGACTGCACCCTCGAAATTTTGACATTCGACGATGAAGACGGCAAACGCGCCTACCGCCACACCGCCAGCCACATTTTGGCGCAGGCGGTTGGGCGCCTCTTCCCGAACACCAAATTCGCCATCGGCCCGTCCATTGACAACGGGTTTTACTACGATTTCGACAGCGAGGTGAGTTTCACCCCCGAAAGCCTGGAAAAAATCGAGGCGGAGATGAAAAAAATCATCAAAGAAGACCTGCCGATTGAAAAATTCGAACTGCCGATTGAAGAAGCCCGCAAACTGATGGCAGACCAGCCGTACAAACTGGAACTGATGGAGGAGCACGCCGCTTCCGGCGAGGCGATTAGTTTCTACCGTCAAGGCGATTTTACCGACCTGTGCGCCGGCCCGCACCTGATGAAAACGGGCGGCGTAAAAGCGTATAAACTCACCTCCTGCACCGGTGCGTACTGGCGCGGCGACGAGAAAAACAAGATGCTGCAACGCATCTACGGCACGGCGTTCCCGAAAAGCGCCGACCTCACCGAATACCTCGAACAGCTCGAAGAAGCCAAAAAACGCGACCATAACAAACTTGGGCGCGAACTGGAATATTTCACCACGGTAGACACGCTCGGGCAAGGGTTGCCCGTTCTTTTGCCCAAAGGCGCGCGTGTGGTGCAGTTGTTGCAGCGCTGGGTGGAAGACACCGAGCAGAAGAACGGCTACCTGCTGACCAAAACGCCCTTGATGGCGAAACGCGAGTTCTTCAAGATTTCCGGTCACTGGGACCACTATCTCGACGGGATGTTCGTCATCGGCGACCCCTACGACGAGGAAAAAGAATGTTTTGCCCTGCGTCCGATGACCTGCCCGTTCCAGTATCAAGTCTACCTGAACCGTCAGCGTTCTTATCGCGACCTGCCTATGCGCCTCGGCGAGACGTCCACGCTGTTCCGCAACGAGGATTCCGGCGAGATGCACGGTCTTATCCGCGTCCGCCAGTTCACCATTTCCGAAGGGCACTTGGTGTTGCGTGCCGACCAACTGGAAGAGGAGTTCCGCGGTTGTTTGGAACTCGCAAAATACTTTCTCGGCACCGTGGGCTTGCTCGATAAATGCACCTTCCGCTTCTCGCAATGGGACCCCAAAAACCCCAACAACAAATACGAGGGTACCGCCGAGCAATGGGAAGAAGCCCAGCGCGTGATGGGTCAAATTCTCGACCACCTGGGCGTGCAGTATGAAATCGGCATTGACGAAGCCGCGTTCTACGGCCCCAAACTGGACATTCAGTACAAGAACGTGTACGGCAAAGAGGATACCCTCGTCACCATTCAAATTGATATGTTGCTCGCACAGCGGTTCGGTATGTACTACATCGACGAGAACGGCGAAAAAGCGCTTCCGTATATCATCCACCGCACCTCCCTCGGTTGCTACGAGCGCACGCTCGCCTACTTGATTGAGGAACACGCCGGTGCGCTTCCCACGTGGATGGCGCCCGAGCAGGTACGCTTCCTGCCCGTCACCGACCGCGCCGCCGACTATTGTGCCGATGCCGCCAAGAAAATGGAAGCGCAGGGCTTCCGTGCGGAGGTAGACTACCGCAGTGAGAAAATCGGCAAGAAAATCCGCGACGCGCAGATTGAGAAAGTGCCGTATATGGTGGTCGTCGGCGACCGCGATATGGAAAACAACACCGTCTCTCCCCGCCACCGTTCCGCCGGCGATTTGGGCGCGATGACGTTGGATGCGCTGATGGAAAAACTGGCCGCCGAGGTCGAAAGCAAAGAAATCAAATAAGCGTATGTGCCAAAAAGAGGACAGATTCGATTCTGCCCTCTTTTTTTGTTGAAAAATTTTCGTTTCCGTGCTATACTCAAAGAAAACGCAAAAAGGAGGTGACGGCGATGGGCAAACCAATCAAATGGCGACCGGAACAGCAAAAATGCATCCGCGCGCGCGGCGGCACATTGCTCGTGTCAGCGGCGGCAGGGTCGGGCAAAACCGCCGTGCTGGTTGAACGCCTTGTCGGGCGTATTACCGACCAAGCAGACCCGGTCAGCGTGAACGAACTGCTCGTCGTCACCTTTACAAACGCCTCGGCGGCAGAGATGAAAAGTCGCCTTGCGAAAAACCTTTCCGACTACCTGCGCGACCACCCCGATGCCCGCGGCTTGCGCCGTCAGCAACTGCTCCTGCCCACCGCCGACGTGTGCACGATGGATGCGTTTTGCCAGCGCCTTGTGCGCGACAACGCCCTCTCGCTCGGATTGCAGGCGGATTTCAAAATCGCGGACGATTCCCAAACTGCCTTTTTGAAACACGATGCCTACGACGAGGCGGTCACCGCCGCGTTTGAATCGAACGACCCCGCCTTTTTACAACTGTATAACACGGTGCGCGACTACGCCCAAGGTGGCTTACACGACACGGTGTTTCAACTGCACGCCTTTCTCCGCACCATGGCAAATCCCGCGCGCTATATCGACGAACAGCGCGCGTGGCTCTCCGACCCCGCCGCCACCGCTTCCCCAAAAGCGGGCGACGATGTCATTCCCCTCACCGGCGAAGACAAAGAGCACTCCGCCACGCTGTTGCTCGCGCTCTTTGACCTTATGGACGACTTCGACCGCCGCTTTACCGAAAAAAAAGCGGAGGCGAATCTCCTCGACTTTAACGATATTTTGCATTACGCCTTGCAACTGCTCGCAAAGCGGGACGGCGGCCGCTTCATCACCGACGATGCCGGCGATTTTGTTCAAAGCGACTTCGCCGCAGCCCTTTGCCAACATTTTCGTGAAATTTATGTGGACGAGTACCAGGACACCAACGACCTGCAAAACGCCCTTTACCGTCTGCTCTCCCAAAATGAGCAAAACCTCTTTTTCGTGGGCGATGCCAAACAGAGCATTTACGGTTTCCGCGGCACGTCGCCGAAATCCTTTTTACAGCGGCGCGACACGTACACGCTGTCCGACTCCTCCGAGCAAGACGTCTCCGTCTTCCCCGCCACCGTGGCGCTTGATTGCAACTTCCGCAGTCGGCGTTCCACCGTTGCGGCGGTCAACTTCCTCTTTGCGCAACTGATGCAAAAGCCGTGCGGCGGCATCGACTACCGCGGGCAGGAAGAATTGGTGTTCGGCGCGAAATATAACGAGGAAACCGAGCCGCTTTACACGCCCACCCTGCTCCTTTTGGACGACAGCCCCTCCGCCAAAGAGGCGTGCGAGCGGGAAGCCACCGTCATCGCGACGGAAATCAAAAAGATGATGCAAAACCCTGCCATCCGACTTCCCGACGGGGACGGGAAAACGCGCGCACCCGAATACCGCGACTTTTGCATTTTGCTTCGTTCCACCGCCAACCGCGATTTTCTCTTCGCGCAAACGCTTGTCCGTCACGGCATTCCCGCCATTACGGGAAGCGGGCAAAAAACCTTTTTCAGCGAGGTGGAAATCCGCTGGGTGCTATCCCTTTTGCGCTGTATCGACAACCCGCTGCTGGACGTGTCGATGCTCTCGGTGCTGATGTCGCCGCTTTACGGCTTTTCGCCCGACGACCTCGCAAAAATCCGCATACATTCCCGCGACACTTCCCTTTTCGTCGCGCTGAAACAAGCGGCGGAAGCGGACGACCCGCTCGGTCGCCGTTGCGCCGCGTTTTTGGAGCAACTGAGCACGTGGCGCACCCTCGCCGCCACCGTTCCCGCCGACCGCCTGCTGTGGGATATTTATGAGCGTACCCACCTGCTTGATTTTTGTTCTATGCGGGAAAACGGCGCGGCACGGGAACAAAACCTGCGCCTGTTGCTCGACTACGCGCGCAACTTTGAACAAAACCGCTTCCGCGGATTGTCGGCATTTTTGCGCTTTTTCGACCGTCTGTGCGAAAACGACGAGCAACTCCCCGCCGCCAACGTGGTCGGCGAATGTGCCGCCGTGCGCATTATGACCATTCATAAATCCAAGGGGCTCGAATTCCCCTTTGTGTTTGTTGCCGACCTCGGCAAATCCTTTTCCAATCAGGACACCACGAAAGCCGTGGTGTACCACGAGCAGGCGGGAATCGCCACCAAATGGCTCGACGAAACCTCGCTCGAAATGCATAAACCCGCCTACCGCGACTATGTGATTGCGTGCATCAAACACGACGCACTGTGCGAGGAAATGCGCCTGCTCTACGTCGCGCTCACCCGTGCGCGCGAAAAGCTGTACCTCGTCGGCTCGTTTAAGAATTTGGATAAAAAACTCGCCGACCTCGCCGACCTCGTGACGGAAGACCCGCTGTTACCCGCGGGTGCGGTGCTGTCGCTCAAAAGTTACGGCGAGTGGATTTTGCTCGCCATGCTCCGCCACCCGTGCGCCGCAAAACTGCGCGAGCGTGCCCACGCGGAACACCTGCCGTTGCAGGAAGACGATACCCCGTTTACGATAGCGTTCCCTCTGCCTGAAACTCCCACCGAGGAAAGCAAAGCCGCCGTCACGCTCCCGCCCTCCGACGAAAGGCTGGAAGCGCAACTGCGCGAGCGGTTTGCTTACGAATATCCCCATAAAGCGCTGTCGTCCGTGCCGTCTAAACTCGCCGCCTCCTCCGTCGCGCATACCGACAAACGGCACGAATACGCGGCAAAAGCCGTCCCGTCGTTCCTCAAAAAAGAGGGCTTGTCCGCCGCCGAAAAAGGCACCGCCACCCACGCCTTTATGCAGTACGCCGCGTGGGAACGCGCCGCCGACGACGTTGCCGCCGAGCGGGAACGGTTGGTAGCGGACGGAAAATTGACAAGAGCGCAGGCGGACGCCGTCGAACTCCCCTGCGTTTCCGCCTTTTTCGCTCATCCGCTGTATCAACGCATCGCCGCCGCGGATGCCGTGTGGCGCGAACTGCCGTTCACCTACGCGCTGTCGGTCGGCGACTATAAAAAACTCGCCACCGTCACCCTCCCCACCTCGTCGGAAGAGGACGAAACCGAGACGTTGCTTGTGCAGGGCATCGCCGACTGCGTGTTTGAGGAAGACGGGCACCTCGTCATCCTCGACTATAAAACCGACCGCGGGCAGTCGATGGAACAACTGCGCGACCACTACGCGCCGCAACTGAAACTGTACGCCAAAGCCCTTGCCGAACGTCTCGGCAAACCGGTCGTCTCCTGCCTGCTCTACTCCTTCGCCAACAACGACGTCATCGAAACCGGCACGGAGATTTGACCTTGCACAAAACGCAAAAGCCCGCGCACCCATTCGGTTGCGCTGGCTTTCTTTCGTTATTCTGCATCTTTGCGGTTATGCGTTTCCTTTTTTGTGAGAGCCGAGCATAAGGCAAGCGAGGAGCGGGTAAATTTCGAGACGGCCGAGCAGCATCGCGAAACTGAGCACAACGGTCGCAAAATCGGAATACATCGCGTAGCCTGCCATAGGGCCCGCTTCGCCGAATGCCGGGCCGATATTGCCGACGCAGGCAATGGCGACGGAAATGTCCGTTTCAAAACGGGTCGGCTCCAATGCGAGGAGCAGGAAGGTCGCAAAAATGATGGCCATATACAGCAGAAAATAGGTGCTGATACCGGATATGGTGGCGGAATCGAGCGTTTTGCCGTTTAAGGAAACACCTTTGACGGTGCGCGGGTGTATGGCGCGTTTCAGGTCATTTTTCGCGTTACGAAGCAACACCAAAATACGCCCGACTTTTAAGCCGCCGGCGGTGGAGCCGATACAGCCGCCGCAGAACATAAGGAAGAAGAGCACGGCGCGGGAAAATTCCGGCCAGGCGGCGTAGTCGGCGGTGGCAAAACCGGTGGTGGTAATCATCGACGTGGTGGCGAAAAAGGCGGCGCGAATGGCCTCGCCTACCGTGCCGTACAGCGGAGCGACCGATATGGTGAGCAACACGGCGGCAAGCAACGTAATACCCACATAGCACCACAGTTCGTCCTGCTTTTTCAGGTCTTTCCACCGTTTGGCAAGCAGGAGAAAATAGACGTTAAAACTGACACCGAACAGCCACATAAAGATGGTGATGACGATTTGCGCGGCGGCGTTATACGATTCGATACTGTCACCGCGGATACCGAAACCGCCGGTGCCGGCGGTGGCAAGCGCGTGGCACACGCTGTCGAACAGCGGCATTTTGCAAAGGAGCAACGCCACGATTTCGCCGACAGTCAGCGCGATGTAGAGGTAATAGAGCAGTTTTGTGGTGGCGCGAGCGGTGGGAGCGACTTTATCGACGTCGGGGCCCGCCATTTCCGCGCGCAGAATATGGATGGAGCGGCCGAACGACCGCTCAGCGATAGACAACACGAACACGAGTACACCCATACCGCCAATCCAGTGGGTGAAACTGCGCCAAAAGAGGATGCATTTCGGCAGCGTGTCAACTGCGGGAAGCACCGAGGCGCCGGTGGTGGTAAATCCGCTGACCGTTTCAAAAAACGCATCGACGTAAGAGCAGCTGTCAATCGCGAGGACAAACGGAACGGCGCCAATCAGCGACATTCCAAGCCAGGCACCCGACACAATCGCCATCCCGTCGCCGGAGCGCAGTTCAAAAGAGGCGTTTTTGAAGCATAACGCCAGCACACCACCGAGCACAAGGGCGCCGACCGTAGGGATTAAAAAGGAGAAAACGCCTTTGTCTTCCCCATAAATCACAGCGACCAACAGCGGAAGCGCCAAAAAGACGGCTTCCACCATAATGACCTGACCGATGGTGAATAAAATTCGTTTGTGGTTCACGAAAAACACCTCTTTATGTAAGCAAAATCAAAGAATATCGGTATTGTAGCACATTCGTTTTGGAATGTAAAGGGGGTATTTTCAAAGAAGTTCGCCGCGGCAAACACCGTTTTCGGCGGCGAAAAGCCGCACGGAAAGCAGAGTGTTTTGCGGGTA
>JAZRYM010000022.1:0-2657 GCA_045600765.1 Acutalibacteraceae bacterium
CCGGTGGCATCCTGCACTTCCCGCACCGTCGTGGCACCGTTTTTCAAGGCGTCCTCAATCTGCCCGTAGGTGACATGGTTGCAATGGCACGCCTCTTTGTTTCGATTCATCCGTATACCTCCGTTGTCTCCTCTGCTATATCGCAGCGAGTCTACGCCTTATTTTTCAACCAACACCGTGGCGTAAAACGCCTCTAATTGCGCTTTATACGTCTCTTCGTCAATCAGCAGTTCCAGCCCGTGGCCGGCGTTTGCCACCGTACACAGTGTTTTTGCGGCGGCACAAGCCGCGTGGTTGCGAACGCTCATTTCGCAAGGGACAAAGCGGTCGTCCTCCCCGTGAAAAAACAGCACCGGCACCGTGCAATTTTTAAGCGCCGTCGGCGCATCGCACCGTTCCAAATCAAACCGCCCGTAAAGCCGCGCGCCCATACGAAGAAGCGGATAAAACACCGCCGGCAACAGCCCGCGCGAGCGAATATCCTTGCAGATTATCTCTTTCGGCGAGGTGTAGCCGCTGTCCGCCACAATCCCCACCACGTTTTCGGGAAGCGGCAGTCCGGTCGCCATCAACACGGTGGCGGCACCCATCGACACGCCTACCAAAAGGATTTTTACGTCTTTGCCAAAGCGGTCGCAGGCATAGTTCACCCATGAAAGGCAATCCTCCCGCTCCAAGATGCCGAAAGTCAGGCAACGCCCCTCGCTTTTTCCGTGCGCGCGCTGGTCAATGAGCAGTACGTTGTGTGAAAGACCCATTGCCAGCGGAAGTCCGCCGCTGAAATCGCGGATAGCGATACTTTTGTAGCCGTGAATTTGAATTTCAAGCGGTGCGCCCGGCGCCACCTCATAGTAGGCGGCGTGCAGACGAAATCCGTCCGCCGAGGTAATCCACACGTCCTCATACGGGATTTTCAGCGCCGCTTCCACAAGCGGCAAAATACGGTGTTTTTGCGCGGCGTATTGCTCGCCCGGCAACATTTCGTGCGGGTCAGCCAGTTGCCGTTTATTCACTCGAAACGCGATAGAATAACACACGTAGGCGGCAATCAAAGCCACCGCGACCACCGCCGCCATCGCTATCAAAAACGGCGCCGCCGCGGAAAGAAATTCGAGCATGCTATTCACCTCGTTTTGAGTTAGGATTTTTTATCCACAGACCTCTTTTTCGGCACGGGAAGTTCGGCTTCCATAGCGACAAACAAGCGCTTCAAAAACTCCGCATCGTCCACATCCTCCACCAAAAGCATCGGCTTTGCGCCGGGATAGGGAGACTCCGACGGCGCATCCGGCATCAGCACCAAAGCGGATTTCACGGGCTTGACAAGCAGACGGTCATCGTAGATGCCGCCGACGATTTTTCCGCGGTAGTAGAGGACATACTCCCCCATCATCGCGCGGTAGGTCACCCCGGGAAGTTCCTTCAACTGCTCCAAAACAAACGCCAAATAGTCTTTACTCGATGCCATCGCGCACCTCTCCTGCCGCATTCATCTTCGCGATGTCGTCCGCTTCAAACTGACTGCCGCAACGGCTCAGTTCGCCGAGCACGCGCTCGACCCCTTTTTCGGTCAAATACCAGTTGTCTTTCGACGCGCCGAAGCCGTCCACCGCGATAACGCGGATGTCCGACTGCGGAAACGCCGCTTGATAGTACATAAGACACCGCCGTGCGTGAAACGATTTGCACACAAGCAAAATCCGCGCAGTCGGCAAGTGTTCCCGCTCGGTCAGTTGCCGCGCAAAGAGGGCGTTTTCTTTTGTAAAAGTGGATTCGCGCTCGCCGAAAACGGCGTGTTCCGGCACACCGTTTTTCAAGAGCACGTCCGTGTAAAAATCACATTCCGTCTCGTACGGCTCGTCGTACACGTCCGCCTTGGATTTCGGACCGAGAAAGCGCCCGACTTTAATGCTGTACTTGCCGCCGACCAACACGCACGGCGCAAAACCGGCTTTCCACAATTCCGCCGCCCGTTCCGGCAATTCCGGCCACGAACCGCCCGCCACCATAATCGCGTCGGCGGGCGCGGGCGCATCATTCACAAAAAGAAAATCCGAAATGGCTTTGATACTGTCGTTCATCGCACATTACAATCCGCGAGTAAGCATCTTGATAAGCAAAACGACCGCCACAAGCAACGAGACGATACCCGCCGCCAACGTGATATACGGGATAATTCCGCCACCGGGCGCCTGGATTTCCTCCGGCGACGTCGGGTCATACAACACTTCCACCGTGTCCCCTTGTTTCATCGAGGACGAATAGGACGGATACTCCACGTCGCTGTGTTTTACGCCGGCGTTGTCCGTATAGGACACAAACACCTGGTCCTGTTCTTCCCCGTCTACGTCAAAGGTCGTTTCAATGCGCTCGATAACCCCGTCGGTCGAGGTCAGCTCTTTTTTCGGTTGTGCCAACGCGATACAAGACAGCACCACAAACAACACACCGACCAGGAAAAATGCCACACACGCGCGGATTTTTTGCACTTTTTCGACTGCACCTAAAATTTTCATACTCATTTCCTCCGTTTTTGTTAAAAATTGATTTTGACTTCCCTATGTTCATTATACCAAAGCGCACCGCAAAATGCAACCGCGGCAGGGAAATTTCTCTTCCGCGGTGTGATTTTGAAAAAAGCACCCGTAGCGAACAAA
>JAZRYM010000023.1:0-15576 GCA_045600765.1 Acutalibacteraceae bacterium
GAACGGCTGCACCCTGCCGCTCCTCACCCGCAAAGGACAGACCGACACCCTCGACGGTGCCGCCAAAACGCTGTGGGAATTTGAGTGCAAAGCCACCGACCTCTACGGCCTGTTCCTCCCGAAACTCCCGCCCTGCGGTACCGAACTCACCGCCGGATTTGTGAAAATGTAAAATGCAAAACACAAAATGCAAAATGCAAAATATAAAATGTAAAATTATAAAGGGCAAAAAATGCAAAACGCCAAAGCGGCAGGTGATTTCACCTGCCGCTTATTTAATCCTCACCCCTCCACCAACGCCAACGCACAAAACGCGGTGTAGGGACCGGCGACCCCGCGCGCACCTCTTCACTCTTCACTCTTCACTTTTCACTCTTCACTTTCCCGCACCCACCGACGGCTACGCACAAAACGTGGTGTAGGGACCGGCGTCCCGACGGTCCGCCGTGGGATTTTGCGCCCAACCAACGGCGTGCGTTGTAGGGGACGGCGTCCTCGACGTCCCTTTTGCGGAATCCCGCACCCTCTCCCATCGCGCAAACCCCGTTGCTGGGCCGCACCCCCACACCCCGCGCGCACGCGGGCAACGCCCGCCCGTTTTCGCAAAAACGGAAAACCGCCACACGGTTTTGTCCGGGCGGGTGTGCGGGTGCGGCTCGGCGCGTGGCGGGTGCAACAACCACAAAAACACAGCCCCTCACGACCGTGAGGGGCTGTGTGGCTGTATGTTTTTTTGTCACTCCTTACAACTTATCCACATATTCATTGCCCTGTTTTTCGAGTAAGCGGAAATCATATTTTCCGTTTTGAGTATAGGGCAACGAATCTACAAATTGAAAATGTTTAGGTATTTCATACTCTTTTAATTCGCTTTTGCACTTTTCCAATATGCTTTGTTTTATGGCTTCTAAACCATCTGCAATATCATCCTTCAATACAATAAATGCCATAGGAACATGCTCTTCTTCATTGTCTTTCACTTCCACAGCAACACATTCTTTTACCGCCGGATGTTCGCATATTTTATCTTCAATCGTATATGCAGAAATCTTCCAAGCTGCTCGAATAATGACGCGGCGGACACGACCTTGTATAAAGACATACCCCTCCTCATCTATGTATCCCAAATCTCCGGTATGCAGCCAAATTTTACCGTCAGCGTGAGTTTTCTTCACATTGGCGGTTTCTTCTGCATTACCCTCATAATACAAAAACATAGTGTTGGCTAAAACACATAGTTCGCCTACTTGTCCATACGGTAACTCTCTTCCGGTTTCATTATCATAACTTATAACTGTTTCGCCATATTTAGGGATACCAACAGCTCCATATTTATTGTGTTTCATAGAATTGACCGCCAAACAGCCCCAACCTTCGTTGTCACCGTATCCGTTAGCCAAGGGTGCCTTAAACGTGGTATCAAAAGTGGCATTTTCCTCAATGGTAATTTTGTCTCCACCGGAAACGAACCCTTCGCTCATATTATAGAATTGTTGTTTGGTCTTTTTCGAAAGAGTATCAAAATTTTCTAATAAATATCGGTACACAAACGGCGCAGAAAAAGATATTGTAAATTTTCCTAAATACGGCATAATAGCATCAGGATCAAAGGTAGGACTTAGAATAACTTTTGTACCAAGTGTTAGGGGCAAAAGGATGGCATTGCCAAGGGTATAAGCAATCCACGGCGGAAGCATTGCCAGCAAAGACTTTCCTCGTCCGAAAGGCAAGTCGGAATAGGAAATGGATTTCACACATGATGTCGCAGAAAAATCAGAATGAACGATTGTTTTCGGTTTTCCCGTCGTTCCGCTTGACTGAATCATTACAGACGGTCTGTTTTTATCAAACGAAACGCAGGAAACATTATTACCGTTGTCATACTGTTTCACAAAATCATTGAACGTAATATATCTTTTGTCATTCGGTAATACAAAATAACTGCCGTCGGTTTTTGATTTTAACGTAAAAACGAGTTGTGCTACTTTTCCAAGCGAGTTTGCAGGATTTATGATTAAAACCTTTTCAAGACAAGTTTTATCAATAATCAATTCAATTCTCGGCAAAAGCATATCAAAAGCAATCAGATAACGGCAATGACTGTCGTTTGCATATTCTTCTATATCTTTTTCACCGGCACGAACATCAAACCATTTTGACACAACGCCGATTTTGTTTAATGCCAAAAGACAAACAACAGCTTCCGGACAGTTTGAAACACCGATTAAAACCGTATCGCCCATTTTTAAGCCGGAACAGGAAAAAGCGTTTGCAGTTTTATCTACCTGCTTTTTAAGTTTTTCATAAGTCCATACTTTGCCGAGATAGTCTATGGCATCATCTGCCATATTGTCTTTGTTGGTATTAAATACAAGTTCATAAATCGTCTGTTCGGTTTGAATATCTCGAACTGGTTTTTCTCGATAAAGCTTGTAATGCGGTTTGTCTATAGACGGGTAGCCCGTCCGTTGTTTTTCGTTTTCCATCCTCATTTCCTCCAAAATAAAAAAGTGCGCAGCCGAAGCCACGCACCGAAAAACGCACAACTCCGATTGCTGCGACACAATTGCTTTGACACCAAACAAGTGCAAAACACAAAGAAGTGCATTTTTACCAAATGAAAAATACACTTGTCCGATATCAAAAATATGCAATTGTGTCGCAAGCACAGTATAGCACGCTCGAAAATATTTGTAAAGAGTTTTATTTTTATGCAACATCCCCCACTTGCAAAAAAGAGAGCATCGTTGGCCGGGAGTTCGTAAGGTTATTTCTTATTTTATCGAAAAAAATCCGATTATCCTCTTGACACTCTTTTGTTTTGGTGGTATAATCGCTCTTGTTCCTGCGGCTTTAGCTCATCTGGTAGAGCGCCACCTTGCCAAGGTGGAGGTAGCGAGTTCGAGCCTCGTAAGCCGCTCCAAGCAAAACACCCGACCGAAATTCGGTCGGGTGTTTTTTCTATCCCATATCGGGTATTTTTTATTTTTCTTCGGTTGTTTCTTCTGTGGCGGTTATCGGCACGGTGGGTGCGGTCTCCGTTTCCGCCGCCGTTTCCGCCGCTTCTTCGGCTTCGATTTTGCCTTTTCGTTTGCACCAAATCCACAGCGCGACCCCGCCGAGCACGGCAAGCACCGCCACCAGTTGCGACACGCGCATCGTGCCGAGTTTCAGGCTGTCGGTACGCAAACTTTCGATGCAAAACCGACCCGCACCGTACCAAATTAAGTATCCGGCGAAGATTTTTCCCTTAAAGGTATACGCCTTTACAGAAAGAATGTGCAGCAGCACGAACCCGAGCACGCACCACAGCGATTCATAGAGGAAGGTCGGGTGCACCGGTTGCGCCCAGTTATACACCGACGTGGCGTGTACACCGTTTTTGATAAGGCTGCCGGTCATACCCCACGGCAAGGTGGTGTTGCCGCCGAACGCTTCCTGGTTGAAGAAATTGCCCCAGCGGCCAACCGCCTGCCCGATAAGAAATCCGAGCGACGCCAAATCAAACATGGCAAGGGGATGAACTTTACGGATTTTGCACATCACAAATCCGCTTAAAAACGCAAAAATCAGCCCGCCGTAAATCGCAAGCCCGCCTTCCCATATCCGAAAGATAGAGGCGGGGTCGGCAAAATACGCCGCGCGGTCAGCGGAAAAGAGAACATAGTACAGCCGTGCGCCCACAAACGCGCACAGCGTGGAAACCAGCACCACGTCGAACATCGCGTCTTCGTCAATTTTGAACGATTTGGCGCGCTTAAACGCATAAACGGCAGCGAGCAAAAAGCCGCACGCAATCATAATTCCGTACCATTTCACCGTAACGGGAAAACCAAACAAACTGAATTGCAGCGCCGTATCCGGCAAGGCGAATTTCAGCCCAAGCCCCGGAAATTCCACATACTGTTCCATACTTTTGCACCTCATTTCTCCGTTATTTTACCGCTTTTTTCCCGCTTTGTCAATCGCATATTCGGGCGAAGTTGCTCGCATACTATCGAATGAAAAAGGACGTGTGCGAATGAAACGATATGCGATTTTAGGAGGCATCACCGTGGTGGCGCTTGCAGTATTACTATGCCTTTCCGTGCTGTTGCCGACAGCGGTAAAAACAGTGACGGTCACGGCGCAAACGGCGGTGAAAACAGCGCTTTGTCCCGCCCGCGTGACCGACAACACCCACCTGCAAGTCGCCATCCGCGAAAGCCTTGCCGCTACCGTAAAACCGGGTCAAGCGGTAACGGTGCGCGGGGTGGGGTTTCGAAAAGAAGCCTACCGCGGGACGGTGGCGGCAGTAGACAACACGGCAACCACGCAAAACGGCAAAACGGTGCTGTTCGGGGTCATCACCCTTTCGGACACGGATGACAGCCTCAAACCGGGGTTGTCCGCCACGGCGCGGATTACCGTAAACACGGTGGAAAACGCCGTGGTCGTCAAAGACCCGTGGACACATAGCGACGCGCGCGGCACCTTTGTGTGGACGATACGCGACGGGCGCGCACGGCAAACGTATGTGTCGCTCGGCGACGCAGTAGACGGCGGCACCCTTGCCGCCGAACTGCCCGTCGGCACGCGGGTCATTCTCTCTCCCGCTTCGCTTTCGGAGGGCAAGCGCATCCGCGAGGTGACCCCGTGACCGATTGGATAAAAGAAGTGGTGCGTCCGCTGTGGCGCCGACCGGGACGAACGCTCCTCACCATTTTGTCCCTCGCCACCGGGGTGGCGATGCTCACCCTGCTTTCCGCCGTGTCCGATGCGGGTACGCGGGCGATGACGGCGGAGATGCAGGCGATGGGACTTGACGGGTTTTCGGTAACAGCGGTGGACGGCACGCTGGACGGTGACGCGCTGTCGGCGCTTGCGGCGCTTCCCGACGTAACGGTGGCGGCGCCGCTCATTGTGCTCACCACCACCGCCGTGCTCGGCGACGAGGAGGAGGCGGTACTGCTTTGCGGCGTAGACGAAAACGCCGGACAAGCGATTGCCATCGACCTGCAAAGCGGTCGTATGCCGCAAAAGCAGGACGTAGCGGAAGAAGCCACGTGCTGTACAATGGAAGAATCCGCCGCAAAAGAGGCGTTCGGGAACACGCCCGCCGTCGGGCGCACCGTCACCGTCGCGGTGGAGGGAACGGAACTTTCGCTCCACGTCGTCGGCACGGCGCAGGCAAAATCCAGTTTGCTCAAAAACCTGACCGGCACGTTGCCGCCGATGATACTCGTCCCCTACTCCACCCTCGCCGCCTTGCGGGGAGACCGCACGTTTGACCGCATCGCTTTACGCACCGGCGCGACCGCCGACGAACTCACCGCGCAGGTGCAAACGGCGCTCGCCGACAAAGGGACGTTTTCGGTGGAGAGTTTGGCATCGCAAAAAGACCGGCTTGCGCGCCTGTTGCGCCTCATCTCCGCCCTGCTCACCCTCGCGGGCGGCGCGGCGGTACTGGTCGCGGGCAGTTGCCTTTTGCTTGCCACGCTGTCCGCCGTCTCCGAGCGAGTGCCGGAAATCGGGCTCAAAAAAGCGCTCGGCGCAAAACGGTCACGTATTTTGGCGGAATTTTTGTGCGCGGCGGCGCTCCTCTCTTTTTGCGGTGCGGCGGTCGGACTGCTGCTCGGCACCGTTGTCGCGGCGGTGGGACTGACCCTCGCGGGCATCCCCTTTTCCCTCTCCCCTTTACGCGGACTGCTCATTTTGCTCGGCACCACCGTGTTCGGCACCGCGTGCGGTGCTTACCCCGCCGTCAAAGCCGCGCGTCTGTCGCCGACACAGGCGTTTTGCCACGGATAAACACCCGCGGCGGAAAAATTCAAAAAACCGCTTGACAAGCGACAAAAAGCGCGCTATAATGCAAGAAACCGATGAACAAGAGGAAGTACGCCCCTGCACGGGTCAAAGAGAGCCGCCGACGCTGGAAACGCGGCACTACGACAGGAAGCGGAATGGTCTTGGGAGGGCTGTCGAAACGACTTTTTGTCCGATGACAGACGGGAACTTCGCCCGTTATCCTTGAAGCGTCTGTGTCCGCAGACGGCGAGAGTGGGCTGATTTCAGCCAATGTTGGGTGGTACCGCAGGTAATTTCCTGTCCCTCGTTTCGAGGGACAGTTTTTTATTTTGCGCACCTTTCCCGCAAACAAACGGACAATACAAATTTCTGTCTAAAAAAAGAAGGAGTGTTGTCAAATGAACAAGTATCTGGAGTACCAAAACTACCTCAAAGAGTATCCGAGCGCAGACGGTTATTTCGGTGAGTACGGCGGTCGCTATCTGACCCCGGAACTGACCAAAGCGATGGAGGAAGTGGAAACCGCTTACCGCACCATCTGCCACAGCGCGCAATTTATCAACGAACTGCGCCGCATCCGCAAGGAATTTCAAGGCCGTCCCACCCCGGTGTACCATTGCGAGCGGTTGTCCCGCTTGCTCGGCGGTCAAACGCAGATTTACTTAAAACGCGAGGATTTGAACCATTCCGGCGCGCACAAACTCAACCATTGTATGGGCGAGGGTCTTCTTGCCAAATATATGGGTAAGAAAAAAATCATCGCCGAGACGGGTGCCGGTCAACACGGCGTGGCGCTCGCCACCGCCGCCGCCTATTTCGGGCTGGAATGTGACATCTATATGGGCGAGGTGGACATCGAAAAGCAAGCGCCCAACGTGACACGGATGAAACTGCTCGGCGCGAACGTCGTGCCCGTTTCCAAAGGTCTCAAAACGCTGAAAGAAGCGGTGGACGCCGCGTTTGACGCCTATCTCAACGAATACGACGACACCATCTACTGCATCGGTTCGGTGCTCGGGCCGCACCCGTTCCCCATGATGGTGCGCGATTTTCAGCTGTGCATCGGTGAGGAAGCGCGCGAACAGTTTGTCGGTATGACGGGACTTCTCCCCGACGCGGTGGTTGCCTGCGTGGGCGGCGGTTCCAACTCGATTGGTATGTTCTTGCCGTTTATCGCCGACCCGGTGGAAATTTACGGTGTCGAACCGCTCGGCAAGGGCGACGGCATCGGACAGCACGCCGCCTCGATGGCGTACGGCACCAAAGGCCGTCTGCACGGTTTTGACAGCATCCTGCTGCAAAACCAGAAAGTGGGCGAACCCGACCCCGTCTACTCGGTGGCGAGCGGGCTCGATTATCCCGGTGTCGGCCCGGAGCACGCCTTTTTGCACGACAAAGGCCGCGTCAACTACATCACCGCGCTGGACGACGAGGCGATGGAAGCGTTCTTCCTGCTCTGCCGCTACGAGGGCATCATCCCCGCGATTGAGAGTTCCCACGCGCTCGCGGGCGCAATCAAACTCGCGCGCGAGGGCAAGCACGCTTCGGTGCTCGTCAACCTCTCCGGCCGCGGCGACAAAGACATCGACTACGTGGTGGAACACTACGGCACGGGCGAGGAATTTTTGAAAAATCTCAAATAAAACCAAAAAACAGCAAAAGAGCCGCACGCACGGGAATGTTCCCGCGTGCGGCTCTTTCTTTTTCCTTTTTCGGCAAATCACACCGCCACTTCGCCATCCATCGTGGCGGCAATTTTGTTGAGCGCGCGGCGGTAAGCGGCAAACACACAACCCCGCTCGCGGCAAAGGCGCACGCAAATGGCATCCCACGGCTCGGCGCACAGATAGCGCAGGCGCAACACCCGCCGTTCAAGCGACGTCAGCGTGGGCGTTTCGTGAATGAGTTTGCCCACCGTGCGGCGTGCCGTCACCAAATCGGCAAACAGTGCGTCTATGCGAGCGGACAACTCCTTTTCCTCCGGAAACCCGAGAGAGGCGATGTCCGAGCGCTCCTCCGTCAGTTCGGTCAGCAAAATCGCCTTTTCAATGCACGGTGACAACCGTTCTTTGGCGCGTTGCCCGTCGGCAGACAGCGCTTGATACTTCCTCGCCACGTTACATCGCCTCCTGTTTCGTTCCACAGCGACGGCATTCATCCACGCAATCGGAGCAAACGGGCTCGCCGTCAATCAAAAAATATACGTCCTCAAAAATCGGTTCATCACACCACGCGCAAATTAAGCGCGTTTTATCCACCGGCGCGTTGGGACACCCCGAACGGCACGGGCTTTCGTTACACAATTCACACATTGTATCGGTTCCTCATTTCCAAAAATTTCTTCCTCGAGGTTGCCTGCATTATAACATAATCCGCCGAAAATGTCAATAATTTTTGTGAGTATCATCGACAATATAAGAACAAAACACGCCGATTTTCCCGCAAAGGGATTGTGCTTTACAGAGTGAAAAGCCTTGATGTTATTGATGATGTTTTTTCGCTCCCTTTTTCTTCCTTTTCTTTTTATTCTCAATATGTGACAAGGAAACAAGCGGTTTTTATGTCAATATTCTCGGCAATTCGTTTCAAGAACGTCGAAATCGGTCGAAAAAAGACGGTCGGAAAAATCCGACCGTCTTTTGAAAAATTTTACACTTGTTTCAAATGATTTTGTAGGGGACGGTGCCCTCGACGTCCCTTTGTAAGATTTTGTTAGGATGTGCAACGACGCACACACCTCTCACACCGTCAGCACGCCGTCGTCCAGCATCGTCTGCGCCGCCAAGAGAACGCCCAATTTACCGGCGTGGAAGTTGAGCCCGCCCTGCATAAACGCGGCAAACGGCGCGCGAAGCGGCGCATCGGCGGACAGTTCAATGGATGACCCCGCGGTAAACGCGCCCGCCGCCATAATCACTTTGGATTCGTAGCCGGGCATCTCGCTCGGTTCGGGCACAACAAACGCATCTATCGGCGCGCCGCGCTGCATTCCGCGACAGAACGAACAGAGCGCTTCGGGCGACTTGCAAAAGAGCACTTCAATAATATCACCGCGCGGTTCCGTCGGTTTCGGCGATACGTCGTAGCCGAGCAAATCAAACAGCGACGCGGCATAGACGGCGGTTTTCATCGCCTCGCCCACCACCTGCGGCGCGTGGAATAAACCCATAAACAATTCGCGGTTGTGCCCGAGCGATGCGCCCACTTCCCGTCCGAGACCGGGTGTCGTCATCCGCGCGGCGCACAGTTCGACATAGTTCGCCTTGCCGCAAAGATAACCGCCGTTTTGCGCCACCCCGCCACCGGCGTTTTTGATGAGCGAACCCGCCATCAAATCCGCGCCGATGTCGGTCGGCTCCGTCGTTTCGGCAAACTCGCCGTAGCAGTTATCCACAAACACGCACACGTCGGGCCGCGCGGCTTTGACAGTATCCACAATCGCCTTGATGTCCGCCACGGTGAGCGAAGGGCGGGTGTTGTACCCGCGCGAACGCTGAATGTGCACCATTTTGACACGTTGGTCAAAAAGGGCGGCGGCAATCCCCGCAAGGTCAGGTGTTTGCTCCGCCGTAAGCGGCACTTCCTTGTAATTTACGCCGAACTCTTTAAGCGACCCCGCCGCCTCGCGCTTGTGGCCGATAGTGGTTTCGAGTGTGTCATACGGCGCGCCGGTCGCGGCGAGCAAGGTATCACCCGGGCGAAGCACGCCGAACAGCGCGATGGTAATCGCGTGAGTGCCGGAGACGATGCTGTGGCGCACGAGCGCATCCTCCGCGCCCATCACCTCCGCAAACACGGCATCGAGCGTATCCCGTCCGCGGTCGCCGTAACCGTAGCCGGTGGTCGGGACAAAATGGCTCTCGCTGACACGGTGGTTTGCAAAGGCGGCAAGCACCTTTTGCACATTGTATTCCGCCACCTCGTCGATGTGGTCAAACTGCGGTTTGACCCGCGAAAGCGCCTTGTCCGACAGCGCGGACAGTTTTTCGTCTATTTCAAAAAACGGTGTGTTCATACGTCTTCCCCATTCTTTTTACATAAAAAATCCACTTGACCCCACGCGCCGCAAACGGTAAAACCGAGGTGCTCGTAAAGTGCTTGCGCCGACGGATTTTTGGCGGCGATATACACCGCTTTGTGCCGCCGTTCCCCCTCGCACGCGAGCGCGGTTACGCACGCGGCGGCATAGCCGCGTTTGCGGTAGGTTTCGTCGGTACATACGGTGCCGAGCAACCACGCATCATCCGCCTCGGCGACCGTCATGGCGCCGGAAACGGGCTTTTTTCCCTCGCATACCGCCACAAGGCGGCAACAATCGCGGCGCAAGCGGTGGCTTACGTCGGCATACCACACGTCATACGGCGGAAGCGCGTCGCCGAATACCCGCGTAGCAAGCGGGTAAAACGCGGCAGGCACAACCGGCACGGCGTTTCCCGTCGGTGTAAGGTGCGGCGGCGCTTTGAGCACCGCGCCCGTGCGCACGGCAAGTCCGCGCGCGGCAGCGAAGGTCTCCGCCGTGTCGCGGTCGGTGCGAAGCGACGTCACCTGCGGCGACATCGCGAGAAAGCACAGCGCTTCCTCCGGGTCGTCTCCGGCAAGCAGGGTTGCCGCGCCATCCAGCAAGGACAACACGCTTCCGTCCTCCCCGCGGTAGACAAGGAAAAACGGCTCCGACAGCCCGTAGGCGGCGATTTGCGCCGCAATACGCACCCCCGCTTCGCGCGACGTGTCGAGCGCGAGGGTCGATTTATCACGGCACAGTTCAAGCATCGGGAAGCGCCATGACGAGGAACTTGAACCAGTCGCCCCGCTCCTCAAAATTCGTATACATATCAAAACTGGCGGATGCGGGCGACATAAAGACAATATCGCCTGCCGCCGCTTGACGGCACGCTTCGTCCACCGCCTCCGCCATCGACTCCACCCGCACAATCGGCAGGTCGGAATAGGCACGAATAGCGGTCTCAATCGCGCCCGCCGTCGCACCCACCAAAATGGCGGATTTTACCGTATCTTTCGCAACCTCGCCGAGCGGGTCGTAGGGAATGTGCTTATCGTAGCCGCCGGCAATAAGAATAACTTTGCGGTCGAAGGATTTGAGCCCCGCAATCGTGCGCGACGGGCTGCTTCCAATCGAGTCGTTGTACCATTTCACGCCGCCGCGCACCCGCACAAGTTCGCTGCGGTGCGGCACGCCGCCGAACGTCTTGGCGTAGTTCACAATCACGTCCACCGGCACTTCGCCCCACGTCGCGGCAATCGCCGCCAAATAGTTTTCGACATTGTGCACACCGGGAATGAGAATATCCGATGCGCGAAGCACCTCGGTCGTTTCGCCGTCAACCGTCACGCACAGCACGCCGTTTTCGTTCAGCCACGCACCCTCTTGCGGCGCGCGACGCGAAAAGGTGAACACCTGCCCCGCCGTGGCGGTTTTTGCAAAGTCGGCGGTCACGTCGTTGTCGGCGTTGAGCACCGCGCGGTCACAAGCGCCCTGATACGCCACCAAGTTGCGTTTTGCGTCGATGTATTCCTGCATATCGGCGTGCCAGTCGAGGTGGTTCGGCGCGACGTTGGTTACTACCGCGACGTGCGGCGCTTTTTGCATCATCGTCAACTGAAAACTGGACAGTTCCACCACCGCCACGTCGTCCGGCTCCACCTCGTCAATCAGCGGAAGAAGCGGACGACCGATGTTCCCGCCGAGATGCACCGTTTTTCCGGCGGCGGCGAGCAACCCCGCGATAATGGTGGTAGTCGTCGTCTTTCCGTCCGAGCCGGTCACCGCGTAAATCGGTGCGGGAGATAGGTCAAAAAACAATTCCATTTCGGACGTAACGGGAATCCCCGCTTTGCGCGCCGCTTCAAAGGGCGGCAAATACGGCTTCATTCCGGGCGTGCGCAAAATGAAATCCACGTCGGATAGGCTGTCCAAATACGTCTCACCGAGGCAGAGTTTGACTCCTTTTTTCGTAAGCATTTCCGCCACGTCGCCGAGCTGTTCCCACGAGCGTTTGTCGCAAGCGCGCACCCGCGCACCCGCTTTCAAAAACTGTTCAATTACCGGGCGGTTGTTTTTGCCGATTCCGCAAATCGCCACGGTTTTACCGTTCATACTGTCAAAAAAACGCTTGGCTTTCTCATTCATAGCGCACACTCCTTACTCTTTTCCATTATAGCCGTTTCCCACCGAAAATGCAACGAAAAATGCGGAAAATCCCGTATTTTTTCGCACACGTCAAAGTGCAAAACCCCCTTCGGCTTTTAACAAGCCAAAGGGGGTTCTTCTTTATGCTGTTAATCGGGAATCAGTAGTCATACTCCTCTTCCGGCGCAGAAAAATTCGTGTAGATGAACTCCCACCAACTGGACAGCTCACCGTCACAGTACTCTTTTTCAATCAATATATTCCCGTTTTCATCGTAAACGTATTCCCACTTGTATCCATACTGGAACGTACCGTTTACATAGCAAGCTTCACTCGTACAATTTCCGTGCTCGTCGTAGGTGTACGTGTATTTCGATTCTACATTTCCTTTTTCGTCGTAGTACCGAGAACTCGTCTCGTTCCCGTTTTCATCGTAGGTGGAATCCCAACAATAATCCCAATCTATACTGCCGTCTTCCTTGTAGCAACGATAACTGGTCTCATTCCCATTTTCGTCGTAGGTACAATCCCAAGAAACGTGCTCCCACTCTTCCCAATCCTCGTTATAATACAACCACCGGACAGTGCCGTCTTCGTTATAGTAGCGACGGCTAATGCAGTTTCCGTTTGCATCATAGGTACGATCCCATGAAGTGTATTCCCACTCTTCCCACTCTTCGTTATAATACGACCACCGAACATTGCCATCCTTATCATAGCCACGGTGGCTAGTCTCGTTTCCGTTCTCGTCGTAAGTAGAATCCCAAGAGTTCTCCCAATCAATGCTCCCGTCACTGTTGTAGTTGCGGAAACTGGTGCAATTTCCTTCCTCATCGTAGGTGTATTCTTCGCTCACATACTGTGTGCCATCCGCAAAATAGCGAATCGCTTTCAGCGGATTCCCGCTCTCGTCGTAAATGCGATCCCAAGCGTTTTTCCAATTGACCGTTCCGTCTCCGGTATAATAACGATAAGTCATTAAGTTTCCAGTTTTACTGTAGGTGCGATCCCACGAATTCCACCAATCGATACTGTCATCGGAATTATGATAGCGACAGCTCGTCCTATGTCCGTCAGAGTCGTAGGCATATTCATACCAATACCGCACACTTCCATCAACATTGTAGCAATAGCAATTCACTAAGTATCCATCAGCATTGTACGTGTTTTTCACCTGATACATCACATCGCCATTGCTAGAATACTCGCAACAGCTCAACTCGTTTCCGTTTGCATCATAAGTGGAATCCCAGCAATACTCCCAATCTATGCTGCCGTCTTCTTTGTAGCAACGGTAACTTGTCTCGTTGCCGTTTTCGTCATAGGTGGAATCCCAAGAAATATGATCCCGCTCTTCCCAATCGTAATCATAATAATAGGCAACCCACTGGATACTTCCGTCTTCGTCGTAGCCGCGATAACTCGTCTCATTTCCGTTCTCGTCGTAAGTAGAATCCCAAGAGTTCTCCCAATCAATGCTCCCGTCACTGTTGTAGTTGCGGAAACTGGTGCGATTTCCGTTTTCATCATAGGCGGCATCCCAAGAGCTCCACCAATCCACGCTACCATCCCAGTAGTAGGAGCGATAACGAATCCGGTTTCCGTTCTCGTCGTAGGTGTATTCATAATCCACCCACGAACTACCATCGCTACCATGCGACACCGCTTTCGCTTTCAAAGCATTCTCGGGGTAGTTCGCCGACGTATTCGGCGTATACGGTGTATCGCTCACCAAAATCGCCGGACGAATACCGCAAAGGCAGTCTTCAAGATAGTCATAGCTCACAATGCCGCAATCACTCACAAAGGATGCGTCGCAAGAGCCACCGCCGCCCGGAGTACGTAACAGCCACGAGGCGGTCTGTTTCCCCATCCAATCGTCGCCATAGCCGAGGTTCTTGATTCCATACCAATCTTTATCCACCGTGTTAACGATTGCCGGGAACCACTCTGCCATATACGGCGTCGGCTCACCGATAAGCAAGTCGGAATAGGTGTTGTTGTGTGCATCGGTTTTCAGTTCAAAGTATTTCTCCAACTCTTCCGCAGAAAGCAAGCTCACCTTGTCAAGCGTCTCCACCTGCGGCTTGCCGGTCTCAGAAGAAAGCGGTTTCGTGTATACATAATTGGTAATCAAGCACTCTTTCTCATCTTTCGAGAACGCATCATCATAAAAATTACCATTCAGCCATTCACGCACGCTTCCATAGGAGTCCCACTGATAGCTTTCACAATAGTGCTCACACTGCATCCGATAATTCAGCACGTAACGACTGAGGAGCAGTTTTACGCCGTCTTTTTCTTCCAACACAATCCATTCGATAGGCTCTTCGCCGTTTTCCCAAACGCCGTCTTGCTCATAGGAGCCAAAAAACATCGTTTCCGTGTCACCGGTATACTTCGTCGGTGCGGTCGTCGGTGCACTTGTCGGGTTGGTGCCACTTGTTGAGTTGGTGCCACTCGTCGGGTTAGTCGCTGTCGGCGCAGTCGATTCCGTGCCGGTACCCGTCGGCGCAGTCGATTCCGTGCCGGTACCCGTCGCGGTTGATTCGGTTGGATTCGATTTGCCGCCGTTAATTTCCGTGATAATTCCCGCCACATATCTGCGCACGGTAAGCACGTCTTTCATATTCACCGCGTCGTCGCCGTTGGTGTCGGCGGCAACGAGATCAATATTCACCTGAATACCGGCAACATATTTGCGAATAACAAGCACGTCTTTCATATTGACCGCACCGTCGGTATTGGCGTCGCCGTAAACAATCTCGCCTGCGTTTGCGGCGGTTTCTGCGGCGGCAAAAACCGTCATTCCCGCCATAACCACAACAGCGAGAACCACAGATAAAAGGATGGACAGATGTTTTTTCATTGAAATTCCTCCTCTACAACAATTGTATAAAATATACCACTTTTCAAGAGAAATGTAAAGAAAAAATCCACCCCTAAGGCAAAAAAATGTCGTCCAGGGTGGATTTTATGTATTATTTTTCTTTTTCAATCAAAATCCTCGTCGCTTCCACCGCCGTTTTTATGGCGTCGGTGGTGTCGTGGACTTCGGGATTGTCAAGCCCCAAACGCTCCCGCTCTTGGTTCCATACAATAGAAAACACCGAACCGGCACGCACCCGCAGAGTGGAGCACACGATAAACAACGCCGCACTCTCCATTTCGGAGGCGAGGCAACCCGCACCAATCCACGCTTTCCATTTGTTTTCAAGCTCATAACCCACCGGCATCCGTGACGGCGAATGCTGACCGTAAAACGAGTCCTTGCTTTGCACCACACCGGTATGACAGCGAAGTCCGAGCTTCTCTGCCGCCGATTTCAGGGCGTAGGTAACATCAAAATCCGGCACAGCGGGATATTCAATCGGCACATATTCCCGTGTAGTTCCCTCCATACGAATAGAGCCGGTCGCAACCACCACATCGCCGCCAATCACTTCCGTTTGCATGCCGCCGGCAGTGCCGATACGGATAAAGGTTTTTACCCCAAGAGCCGCCAGCTCCTCAACCGCAATAGCGGTAGACGGGCCGCCCATACCGGTAGACATCACAAGAACCGGTTGACCGGCAAGTTTCCCTATCCACGTGGTATATTCACGATTTTGTGCCAAAAATTGCGGCTCATCCAAAAACCG
>JAZRYM010000024.1:0-20204 GCA_045600765.1 Acutalibacteraceae bacterium
GTTATTTTACCACCGCTTGCGCGCCGAACACCGCCGCAAGCGATAACAGAACGCTGAACAGCACGTAACACACGGCCATCCCCCACTTGCCGTCCTGCGTGAGGGTAACCGTTTCAAGTGCAAAGGTGGAAAAGGTGGTAAATCCGCCGCAAAGACCGACTTTGAGGCAGAGCATCCAGTTGTCCGAAAGGGCGGCACTTTTGGCGGCAATCGCCACAAGCAACCCAATCACAAACGCGCCCACCACGTTGACAAACAGCGTTTTATAGGGAAACGCGGTCGTTTCGCCGAGGTCGATAAGGCTCACAAGATACCGGAGTACCGACCCGACCGCACCGCCGAGCGCGACACACAAACACGCCACCATACAATCCCTCTCCTTTTGACCGTCTTTTCGCGTCAATCTTCTTTTGACCAAGATTCCGGTACCGGTTGAATTTCAATATCGTCCACCTTGGCGACAATCTGATACTTGTCTTCGTACACGATTTCGCCCGGTGTGTTGGTATATACCAGATAATACGGGACGTCGTAGCGAGATAAGAGCCACAGCGCCGGCCGTATCCATTTCAGCATTTCCGTGGCGTTCTCGGTCTTGAAATAACAGACCACCCGTTCTTGCCGTTTGCATTGTTCCGGCCAGGGCAGGTTTTCGGCGAACCAGGAGTCGATTTCCATATACAAATCGGCGTCTTCTTGCTCCATTTTTTTACTGCGAATCAGTTCCATACACAGACTGAACACGCCTTTTCCCGTCATGGTATTGGCGGCTAAGTTCCGCCCTTGAATACGGACGTATTTGTAGCGTTCTTTCACAAAACCCCTCCTTTTAAGGCAACTGATAACGGTGTTGTGCCGTTATTCTCGCTTTGCTTACGCTCGCGACAACAGAACAACACACTCCGCAGTAGCCCGCATCCAATCAGCGTTCGCCTGTGGCTCCGCTTCTTGGGCGTGCCTTGCATGGCGTGTTGTAATCTGTTCTCGCTTTGCTTACGCTCGCGACAACAGAACAACACACTCAACGTGCGCTGTGCGCGGGAACATATCCACCGCTTGCGCCTTTTGGCAGGTGTAGCCTGACAAGGCAAAGCGCTTTACATCGCGTGCGAGTGTTGCCGGGTCGCAGGAGACGTAGACCACGCGGTCGGGGTGCATTTCCACCACCGTTTGGATAAGCGCTTCGTCGCACCCTTTGCGCGGTGGGTCAAGCACCACCACGTCGGGTTGCACGCCCTCGGCGGCGAGCATTTTCGCGGCTTTTGCCGCGTCCGCACAGAGAAAACGGGCGTTTTTCACCCCGTTTTCGGTGGCGTTGCGCTTCGCATCTTCCACCGCTTCGGGCACAATTTCCACCCCGATAAGCTCTTTTACACGACCTGCCATCGAAAGCCCAATCGTGCCCGCGCCGCAGTAGAGGTCGAGCAGGGTTTCCTCCCCTTTGAGGTCGGCAAAATCGGCGGCAATCGTGTAAAGGCGTTCCGCTTGACAGCGGTTGACCTGATAAAACGACCGTGCGGACAGCCGCACGCGCACACCGCAGAGGATGTCGGTGATACAGTCGCTTCCCCACAGCGTAAATTCGCGATCGCCGAGGATGACGTTGGTATCTTTTTTGTTGACGTTGACAAGAATCGAACACACGCCGGGAACCGCGCGTAAACTCTCAATCAGCGCCGACACGGCGGGGATTTTTCCGGAAGTGGCAACAAGGCACACCATTGTTTCCCCCGTCTGTTCCGCGGTGCGGATGTAGAGGTGGCGCACCAAACCGGTTCTCGTTTCTTCATCATACGCAGGCACGGCGTTTTCGTGCATCCACGCAAGCACGCGCCGCTTGATGTCGGTGAACACGGGCGGTTCCAGCGCGCAGGTATCGGCGGAAACGACCCGATGACTGTGCGGCGCATAATAGCCGAGCACGGGACGTCCCTCTTTACCCGGCGCAATGGGATATTGTGCCTTGTTGCGGTAACCGTCGGGGTTCGCACAACCGACAATCGGCAAAAATTCCGGCGTTACGTCGCCGATTCTTGTCAGACAGTCGAACACGTGCTGTTCTTTGTAGCGGAGTTCTTCCTCGTACCGCACGTGCCGCCACGCGCACCCGCCGCATTTGCCGAACGCCTCGCACCCGACGGTATCCGTGCGGGCGGGCGACGGCGACAGCAGTTGCTCCATTTTTCCGAACGCGTGGCGCTTGTCCACTTTTAAGATACGGCAGGAAATTTCGTCTCCCGGCGCGGTCAGCGGCACAAAGGTCACAAGCCCGTCGGGATACTGCTCGTCTTTTACGCGGGCGATGCCGGAGCCGAGGGAGGTCACGCCGTCAATCGACACGGTAAATAGGTCGTTTTTGCGCAAATCCCTCACTCCTTCTCAGCTGTTTTGCCGTTGATTTCATAAGAACACCCGCCGGCACGCGCACGTGCTGACGGGTGAACCGTTATTCTTCCGCTTGTTCGGTGAATACGGGCGTATCCGCGCCGAACTCATCGTCAAACGCCACTTCCTCCGGCGAAAAGTCGTAGGAAATGCATTCCACCGTTTTGTCTTGCTCTTTTTTACCGAAATAGCGGCGCAAAATGACCGCGACGGTGACAATCGCCACCAGCGCAGACACGACCGCTACCCCGACCCACAGCAGGGTTTGTTTGTTTACCGTCTTGTTTTCAGACATGACAACGTCCTCCTTGACAAAGCGATTTTTACAGGTTGTTCACTTTCACGATGCCTTTGATAACCACGAGTTTGATGTTCCACTCATCGTCCATCACGAGCAGGTCGGCGTTTTTGCCCGCCTCAATCGAGCCGGTCACATCGTCCACACGAATGGCACGCGCCGGGTTGATGGTCACCGATTTGATGGCCTGTTTCAGCGGGATGCCGAACGACACCACGTTTTTGAACTCCTCGTGCAGGTTGGAGGTGGAAGCGGCGATGGTGCCGTCTTCCAGCAAGGCTTTGCCGTCTTTCACGTACACCGGCTGACCACCGAGGTCATACACACCGTCCACACTGCCGGCGGCTTTCATCGAGTCGCTGACAATCACGGTACCGTCCTCACCCATTTGGCTGAACGCAATGCGCAGCGCGGCGGGATGGATGTGGAATCCGTCGCAGATGAGCTCCGCGCGCGCACCCACTTTACTGCCCATATCAAACGCGGCGCCGACGACACCGGGTTTACGGTGGGTCAGACCGCTTTGCGCGTTGTAGAGGTGGGTCACGTGGCGCGCACCCCACTCGAACGCTTTGCACGCCTCGTCGTAGTCGGCGGCGGTGTGCGCGATAGACACCGGGCAATAGGGTTGCACTTCTTTGATAAACGCTTCCGCGCCGTCACATTCGGGAGCAATATCCACCACTTTCACGGCACCGCCGCATCCGTCAAACAGTTTTTTGAACTCCTCTTTGTCGGGGTTGCGAACGTAATCGGCGTTTTGCGCGCCTTTTTTCGACATGGCAATGTACGGGCCTTCCATATTGATGCCCTGAATGTACGCGCCGGAGACTTTGGATTTCATTTCCACGACGTTGGCGAAAATCTTGGTCAATTCTTCAAAACCGAGGGTCATCGACGTCGGGCAGAACGAGGTCACACCGCGGGTCGCAAGAAGCGCGGACATCGCTTCCAGCGCTTCGGGCGTTGCATCGCCGGTATCGAAGCCGGCGCAACCGTGAATGTGCATATCAATCATACCGGGAATGACGGTAAGACCGGTGAGGTCAAACACCTCGCCCTCGCCGTCCACGTTGCCGACAGCGGTGATTTTTTCGCCCTCCACGACGATGTTCTGTTTGGCGGGTTCAAAATCCGCACCGTAAACCGTTCCGTTTTTGAAAATCATTTGTAATTCCTCCTATAAAATAAAATATTACACCAAATATTATACAAAACGCGGAAAAGAACGGCAAGGGGTTTATACCAAATCCGTCTTTTTTTCGCGTGATGTTCCAACTTAACCCTGCTGTGCACCTGCAAGCATTTCCCGCGCGGCAAGGAGCGAAGCCTCGTTTTCCGCGCCGCTGATAATGCGCGCCAGTTCCCGTTCGCGCCCTGCCGACGACAGCGGTACCACGTCGGTAAAAGTGCGCCCGTCGCGCACCGATTTTTCGATAAGCAGGTGAGCGTGGCCTTTGGATGCGATTTGCGCCAAGTGGGTCACGCAGAGAATTTGCCGCGCGCGTTTGTCGGATGTGGCGATTTCACGCAGTTTGTCGCCCACTTTTCCCGCGGCGCGCCCGCTGATACCCGTGTCAATCTCGTCAAAAATCAGCGTGTCGATGTCGTCTTTGTCCGCCATCACCGCTTTGATGGCGAGCATCACGCGGGACAGTTCGCCGCCGGACGCCACTTTGACAAGCGGTTTCGGCGGTTCGCCCACGTTGGCGGAAAAGAGAAACTCCACCGCGTCTCCGCCCGTTACGGTGAGCGAGGTCGGCGCAATATGCACCGCCATTTTCACGTTCGGCATATCGAGATAACACAGTTCCCGTTCCACCGCGCGCGAAAACCGCTCGCCCGCATCCGCCCGCGCGCTTGAAAGCGCGGCGGCGGCGGCAACCACGTCTGCTTCCGCGGTGTCCAATTCCGCCTGCAACGTGCCGAGACGTTCGTCCGCGTGTTCCGCGGCGGACAGTTCGGTGCGGCAGGTTTCGCCGTATGCCAGCACGTCGGTGACGGTCGCACCGTATTTTGCGGTCAGTTTGCGAATTTCCGCGAGGCGCGTTTCCGCTTCGTCGCGCATTTGCTCGTCCACCGCAAACCCATCCGACGCCGCTTGTACTTCCATCCGGCAGTCGGCAAGGTCATTGAGAAGCCCGTCCACACGCTCGGAAAGCGCGGACACGCCGTCATACTGCGCGGCGGCGCGGCGCAAACTCTCAGCGGCATCGGAAAGCAATTCCACCGCGCCGAGGATGTCTTTTCCTGCGCCCGCATCCGCTTCCCCGCACAGCGCCTTTTCCGCGCGAAGCAAGTCGCCCGCAATCTTTTCGCGGTCACGGAACAAGCGGCACGTTTCAAGGAGTTGTTCCTCCTCTCCTTCTTTGAGGGCGGCGGCATCAATCTCCGCCAGTTGAAACGCGAGCAGTTCTCGCCGTTTTTCGCGGTCGTCCGCCGATTTGGTCAGCGTGTTCCATTCCCGCCGCAACGCACAATAGCGGTGATACGCCGCCTCGTAACGGTCGCGTAGCGGAAGCGTGTCGCCCATCACGTCCAGCGTTTGCAGGTGCGTTTCCGGCGACAGAAGCGTTTGATTTTCGTGTTGTCCGTGGGTGTTGACGAGCTGTCGTCCCACGTCGCGGAGAATCGCCATCGTCACGGGCTTGCCGTCGATACGGCAAACGGTTTTGCCGTCCGCTCCGATTTCGCGGGAAAGGAGCAACGACCGCGTTTCGAGCACCTCCGAAAATCCCAGTTCCGCTACCGCGCGGGCGGTTTTTTCGGATAACTCCTCGAACACGGCGGTCACCACGCCTTTGTCCGCGCCGGTACGCACCAGTTCACGGCTTGTCCGCTCACCGAGCACCGCCGACAGCGCATCAATCACGATGGATTTACCGGCACCGGTTTCACCGGTCAGCACGTTAAACCCACGCTCAAACTGCAAGTCGGCGCGTTCGATAATGGCGATATTTTCAATGTTAAGATGAGAAAGCATCGCGCTTCTCCTTTGTTATGAAATCAGCGTAAAGTGTTCAGTCGTTCGGTGAGATTTTTTGCGGTTTCCTCGTTGCGCATCAAGCAGAAAATGGTGTCGTCGCCGGCAAGCGTGCCTACGAGGTCGTCCCATTCTTCCTCATCCACCGCTGCCGCCACGGCGCTCGCCATACCGGCGCCGCATTTGAACATCACGATATTTCCGGCATAGTCGATATTTTCCACCGCACCGGAAAACACCGCGTAAAAGCGGGAATAGCCGCCGACACTCGGGTCGGAAGTCGTATAGCAGCTGTGTCCGCTTTGGGTGTGACGTTTTACAAGGCGCAGGGCGCGAATATCGCGCGACACCGTTGCCTGGGTCACTTCAAACCCGCGCAGGGACAACTGACGTTGCAGTTCATCCTGCGTTTCCACCGGCATCAGTTGGATAATGTCTAAAATGGCATTTCTGCGTTCGTCTTTCATTGATTTCCCCTCATTTCTCGAATTTTTCATTGTTGGCGACCTGTACGGTACGCGCCATCATTTTTTCGTGTAACATGTCGTAAAACGCATTCGGCGTAAAGCGGATAAACCGCGCTGTTTGTTCGTGCCGCCGCACGCGAATACGGTCGTTCCGCCCAACCTCAATTCCCTGCTCGCCGTCGGGCGAGAGATACAAACGGTCGTCCTCGTGACGCGGTGTAATTTGCATCGTCAATTCCGCGTCCACCCCGATTACAATCGGACGGTCGGTCAACGCGTTCGGGCAAATCGGGGTTGCCACGAAACACGCGACCCGCGGGTCCACAATCGGGCCACCCGCCGAAAGCGAGTAAGCGGTTGAGCCGGTAGGTGTCGCAATGAGCAATCCGTCCGCCGCGTAAGAGGCGATTTTCTTGTCGCGGTCAAACAGCGTAAAGGAGGCTACGTGAGTCATTACGCCGCGGGACACCGCCACTTCGTTGAGAGCGGAAAAACGGGCAATTTCACCTTTTTCGTCGTTTTCAACGAGCACTTCAAGCATCTGCCGTTCGTCCACCGTGTAGTGTCCTTCCACCAGACGTTTCAGGTTGGAAAGCTCGTCCGATTCCATACCCGCCATAAAGCCCAAGTGTCCGCAGTTGATACCGAGAAGCGGGATATTCGACCGCGCGGCGAGTTTAGCGACGTGAATCATCGTGCCGTCACCACCAAGCGCCACCGCGACGTCCGCCGACGAGAGCACCGTTTCCGCTTCGTCAAAGCGCGCACATTCCGTAGCGGCGCCGTATTCCGTCAGCAGAGCGGCAACCCGTTTGGCGAGTTCCTGCGACTGCTCGATATGAGGGTGATTGACAATGGCAACCCGCATACACTACACAACCTTTCCATTGGTGTTTTGGTTTATTTCCTCTTTCAGCATCCGCTTGACCGTCTCTTTCCCGAGCGGAACCACCTCATTTTCGGGAAGATAGGTACAAAGCGCCAAATATTCCACGTTGCCGTCGCCGCCGGTAATGGGCGACAAAAGCAACCGTTCCACGCACAAATGCGTTTCGGCAAACGCGGTCATCAAATCGCACACGACCGCTTGCCGCGCGGTTTTATCCTTAACAATTCCGCCTTTTCCGACGGCGGCGCGACCGACCTCAAACTGCGGTTTGATAAGGCACACCACGTCGGCACCGGGTTTCAAAAGCGCGGGCAAGGACGGCAATACCTGCCGCAGGCTGATAAAGGACACGTCCACGCTGCAAAATTCCACCGAAGCGGGCGCAATCGCCGCGCGTGCGGCGTCGGAGCGGATGTCCGTCCCCTCCAAATTCACAACGCGCGGGTCGCACGCCAACCGCTCGTGCAGTTGCCCGTGCCCCACGTCGAGCGCAAACACGGTTTTTGCTCCGGCAAGGAGCATCCGCTCGGTAAACCCACCGGTGGATGCGCCCACGTCGAGCGCGATTTTGTCGGCAAGGTCGTAGCCGCGCACCGTCAGCGCTTTTTCAATCTTATATCCCCCGCGCCCGACAAATTGGTCGGGTGCATCGCAGGAGATGTCCTCATCCTCCGCGACAAGTTGCGCCGGTTTTTTCGCCACGCGACCCGCAACGGACACGCGCCCGTCTTTAATATACTCTTTCGCGCGCTCCCGCGAGGGCGCAAGACGGCGGGCGACAAGAGCCGCATCCAACCGCATTTCCCGCTTTTCCGGCTCACCCATCGGTCTCCTCCGGCGAAAAGGTCTGTCCCGCCACCGCGCGGCAAATGCCGTCGGTGTCAAGTCCGACTTGTGCAAGTCCCCTATCGGTTTTGCAGGTCGGCATAAACCCTTCAATCGCGTGAATTTCATAATCGCGGGCAAACCCGTGTTGCACCAAACAACTTCCCAACACTTCGCCCACGCCGCCGCACAACGCCGCCTCCTCGAAGAAAAGGACGCGACGGTAGGTCAGCGCGATGGAAATCGCTTCTTTCGGAAGCGGTTTAATGCGGGTCAGTTTGAGTACCGACACGGGAACGCCGTTGTCGTTCAGACGTTTGGCGGCATTCATCACCGAGGTGAAAATCCGCCCATAGGTCACAAGCAAAATTTCCGGTTGTTTCCCGTCGGGCGCGAAAAGCGTATAGAGATTTCCGTCCGGTTTATACGCCATTTCGCACGGCAATTCGTCCCCTTTCGGGTAACGCACCGCCGCCGGGCCGGATGTACCGTAAATCGCCTGCTTTAAGCAAAGCGGCAACTCCGCACGGGTGGACGGCGCATACACCGTCATTTGCGGAACGGCATTGAGCATTGCCACGTCAAAAATGCCTTGATGCGTCACACCGTCATCCGGCACAATACCCGCGCGGTCAATGGCGAGGACAACGTGTGTGTTGAGAATCGCGGTATCGTTCACCAACTGGTCAAAACAGCGTTGCAAAAAGGTGGAATACACCGCAAACACCGGCACAATGCCTTTGGTTGCCATAGCGGACGCGGTGGTTACGGCGTGTTCCTCCGCGATACCCACGTCCAAAAAGCGGTCGGGAAATTGTTCGGCAAAAGCGGACAAGCCCGTGCCGCTCTTCATCGCGGCGGTAATCGCCACCACGTCTTCGTGTTCGGTGGCGAGCGTCACCATCGTTTCGCCGAACGTCTTGGAAAAGGACGCGCCGGAGGGCGCGGGTTTTCCCGTTTCCACGTCAAACTTACCGATACCGTGGAACATATCGGGGTCTTGCACCGCGGGCGCGTACCCCATTCCCTTGACCGTTTCCACGTGTAACAGCACCGGCTGTTCAATTTGTTTCGCGGATTCCATCGCCAAATTCAAATCGCGCAAATTGTGTCCGTCAATCGGGCCGATGTAGTAAAAGCCCATATCTTCAAACAGCGTACTGCTGTTATACAACGCATATTTCATACGCTGTTTGGTGCGCAGTAACAAGCGATAAATCGGCTTGCCGAGCAGCGGGATTTTATGGAGCAACCGCGCGAGACGGCTCTTAAAGCGAACGTAGCCGGAGCGCGCGCGCAAATTTGCCAAATGCCGCGCCACAAATCCGACGTTTTTGCTAATGGACATATGGTTGTCGTTGAGCACCACAACCAAACGGTCGTGGCTCTGACCCGCATTCGACAAACCCTCAAACGCGAGTCCGCCCGTCATCGCACCATCACCGATGACGGCGATAGCGGTGTTTTTGTTGCCGTTCAGCGTGTTGGCGCGCGCAATGCCCGCCGCCGCCGACACCGCCGTACTGCTATGCCCCGCGATAAACGCATCATACTCACTCTCGCGCGGGTCGGGAAAGCCGGTAACTCCGCCTTGCGTACGCAACGTGTCAAAGCGGTCGTACCGTCCGGTCAGCAGTTTGTGGGTGTAGCACTGATGCCCCACGTCGAACACGATGGAGTCGTTCGGGCAATCAAACGCGCGGTGGAGCGCCACTGTCAGTTCCACCACGCCGAGGTTCGGCGCCAAATGCCCGCCGTTTTGGGACACGCGGTCGATAATCACCGCGCGAATCTCCTCGCACAGTTGTTGCAGTTCCGCCTTGGAAAGTGCGCGCAAATCGGCGGGACTGTGTATGTTGTTGAGATATTGAACATCCATAGAAACAAGCCTCTTTATGTAAAGTTCGGGATTGAACAAACAGAGCCAATCAAGTGGTACGGGACAACAGCGCGGTAGCAAGCGCCTGCAAATCTTCGCTTGCGGCAAAACCGCGCAGGGCGGCAACCGCTTTTTCGGTGTGTTCCGCCGCCAAACGGCGCGTCTCGGTAATACCGAGCAGGGAGACGTAGGTGTTTTTTTCGTTTTCTTTGTCGCCGCCCACCGGTTTGCCGAGCGCGTCGGCGGTGGCGGTGACGTCTAAAATATCATCAACCAGCTGGAAGCACAGTCCCACGCTTTTTCCGTAGTCCCGCGCGGCGGCAATCAAGGATTCGTCCCCGCCGCCGAGAATGGCGCCCATTTCGCACGCGGCGGTGATGAGCGCACCCGTTTTTTTGCGGTGCAATTCTTCAACCAACTCAACCGAAACGGATTTTCCCTCATTTTCGAGGTCAATCGTTTGCCCGCCAATCATTCCGCGGATACCCGCCGCGCGCGCCAACACAAAGGAAGCGCGCAACCGACGGTCAGCGGGAATGGCGTTATCTTTCGCGGAAAGCACCGTTTCAAACGCGCGATTTAACAGCGCATCCCCGCAAAGGAGCGCCATATCCTCCCCAAATCTCACGTGCACCGACGGCTTGCCGCGGCGAAGCGGGCTGTTATCCATACATGGCATATCGTCATGCACGAGCGAGTACGAGTGAATCATCTCAATGGCGCAAGCAAACGGTTGCACCGCCTGCACGTCCCCGCCCGCGAGCGCCGCAAACGCGGTCAACAGCACGGGACGCAGGCGTTTTCCGCCCGCTTCGCAGGCGTACGCCATTGCCTCGCACACGGTTTTCTCCCCGTCTTTCGGGGTGGGTAAGTACGTGGGAAGCGCCGCTTCCACCAGCGCGCGATATGTGTCGAGTTTGTCCGAATAGAGTTTCATATGTTTATTCCTCCGCCGCGGTTTCAGCGGCATTCGCCTGCAATTTGGTAATTTTCTGTTCCGCCTCAGAGAGCGCTTTGCGGCAAAAATCCGTCATTTTCGCGCCCTCCTCAAACAGTTTCATCGACTCGTCGAGGGTGCATTTGCCGCCCTCAAGCTGTGCCACGATTTCTTCAAGGCGGGTCATCGCCTGCTCATAAGTCAGTTCCTTTGCCATGGTTGTTCCTCCTTATTCTGCCACAACGGGCAAGTCACCGTCCGCAAGACGAACGGTCAAACGGTCGCCGGACGACACATCCGCAACGGAGCGCACCACGCACTCCCCTTTGCGGGCAATCGCATACCCGCGCCCGAGCACTTTCAACGGGCTTAACGCGTCCAATTTCGCCGCGGCGGCGGACAAGCGTTTTTGCTCTCCCGCCACCGTGCCGCCGCACGCGGTTTGCAGATTTTTCACGGTATAATCCAGCCGCATTTGCTGTTCTTCAATGAGCGACAACGGCTCTTTCAGCGCCCGACACTTCACAAGGGTGTCCAGCCGCTGGTATTCCCGTTTCAGGCGAAAATCCAGCGCGCCGCGTGCCCGCTGTAACAAGTGGCCGAGTTGCACTTGTAATTCCTGCCGGTCGGGAACGGCTTGTTCCGCCGCCGCCGACGGGGTCGGTGCGCGCAAATCCGCCACAAAGTCGCAAATGGTAAAATCCGTTTCGTGTCCGACGGCGGAGATAACGGGAATAACCGAAGCGGCAACCGCCCGCGCCACGCCCTCGTCGTTAAACGCCCACAAGTCCTCAATCGACCCGCCGCCGCGCCCGATAATAATCACATCGACGGCGACTTCGGCGTTCAGCGTTTGCAACGCGTTTATGAGTTGCGGCGGTGCGCCGTCACCCTGCACCAGTACGGGACAAAGCACAATTTCCGCCAGCGGATACCGCCGCCCGAGCACGTGGATAATATCCCGTACCGCCGCGCCCGTTTCGGCGGTAATGACGCCGATTTTTTTCGGGAAACGCGGAAGCGGTTTCTTGCGCGCCGGGTCAAACAACCCCTCTTTTTCCAGTTTGGCTTTCAGTTGCTCATACGCTTTTTGAAGCGCGCCCACACCGTCCGGCTGCATCGCGTCTACGTAAATCTGATACGCGCCGTCGCGGTCATACAGCGACACGCGAGCGCGGACAATCACTTTCATCCCGCTTTCGGGCGTAAAGTTCAGTTTGGATGCCTGCCCTTTGAACATCACCGCTTTGACGGCGGCGGTTTCGTCTTTCAGCGTGAAATACAAATGGCCGGATTTGTAGTGGTTCGTAAAGTTGCTGATTTCGCCGCTGATATACACCGAGGAAAGCAACGGGTTGCCGTCCAGCAGGGATTTCACGTATTGGTTTAACTGGGTAACGGTAACCACGCCCACGGCGCTCGCCTCGCTTTCTCTCGTTTTTGGTTTGGGGTTATCGGTTGCCTGCCGCTCGCGCGGTCAGCACCGCAATGCCGCAGGCGTTATCGGACGAAAACTCCGGCGGCGCAAAAATACCGTCAAATTCCGCTTCCAACTTCGCGCGGATAAGGGTGTTCGACATCACCCCGCCGACGTACAACACGGGAAGCGCACCCGTCGTTTCAAGAGCGGCGGCGGTCAACCCGCTGACCGCTTGGTACACGGCATCCAAACAGTACCGCGCCACAAAGGCGGGTTCTTTGCCGTTTTGGAACAGGGTTTTGCATTGGTTTTCGATACCGGAAAGGTGGCACCCGCTCCCCTGCGCTTTCACGTGCGGCCGCTCCGCCTTTTTCAGTTCCGGCGCGGTAAGCGCCAACTGTTCAAGTGCCGGCCCCGCGGGAAACGGAAGCCCGAGCATCCCGCCCACGCGGTCAATCAGTTGTCCGGCTTTGAGGTCAAGCGAGCCACCCATTTTTTCGCAATGGGGCAACCCGTCCGCTCCCGGACAAACGCGCAACACTTCGGTCGTTCCTCCCGAAACGTGAAACGCCGCAAACGGCTTGTCCAGTAAATCCAGCCGTCCCGCGCCGAACGCGGCGGCGGCGACGTGCCCTTGCTGATGCGAAAAGGAAACGTGCGGTAACGCGTTTGCCGCCGCAAAACCGCGGGCAAACCCGCTCCCCACCAAAAAGCAGGGCATATACGACCCCTCCGTCTCACACGGGGTAACGGAAGCGCCCACCGCCTCCACCGCGGCGGAAATCCCGCGCGCGTGCGCTTCGGCAAACAGCGCCTCCATAAGGTCAGGCAGCCTTCGGGTATGGTGGAACACGGCATCGCTTTGACGCAAGCCGAGTTGTCCCTCTTTCACCGGCAACAACTGCTTCTTTTTCACCAAAACGCCGGTGTCGCTGTCAAACAGCGCCACCGACGTCGTGTAGTTGCTTGTATCCAGTCCGAGCACCATCATACGGTCGCGTTCTCCGTTTCGCGGGAAAGACCGCCGAGCACGCCGTTGACGAACGTGCCGTCCTCTTCGCCGCCGAAGGTTTTGACGATTTCCACCGCTTCGTTGATAGCAACGCTGTCCGGAATATCCTCGCAGTACAGCATCTCAAACGCCGCCAAGCGGAGCGCGGTCAGCGCCACGCGGGAAAGGCGGTCTAAATGCCAGTTTTTAGAATGGGTCGCCAAGCGATTGTCCAGTTGCACGCGATATTCGGTCACACCGCCCACCAAGCGTTTTATAAACTCGGTCGGTGTCACCTCGCGCGCCTCCGCAGCGTTTTCCATCCGTTCTTCCGGCGATTCGTCGCCGAAGGTCATTTCAAATAACAGCAAAAACGCTTGTTCGCGTTCTTCGTGACGGGTCAATGTACTCCCTCCTTGTGCTTACTTCGTTTCCGCGCGAAAAATGCGGAAAAAGCCCTCGCCGTAACGGCAGAGGGCATCCGAAAATCATTCTTCGTCCGGCGCCGAAGTCGATTCTTCGGCTTTGTCTTCAAACACAACACCCGCAACGTGGATGTTGATTTTGGTGACGGGGTTGCCGGTCATATCCTGCACTTCGCTTTTGACGCGTTTTTGGATTTCGGCGCTCACGTCGGGAATGCGGGCATTCGCCAAAAGGACCACGTAAATGTCCAACGTAATTTCGCCGTTTTCCGTGGTCACACGCACCGCTTTGGCAGGTTTCCCGTTGCCGAGTTTTACCCCGCGCGGAGCCATTCCTGCCACGCCCGGCACTTCCAGTACCGCGGAAATGGCAATGGTGATAATCACGTCATCGGAAATAATGCAGTCGCCGTTTTGCGGCGCGTTAAACAGTTCGCTCATCGTCTTGTACCTCCTGTCGCCGAAAGTCGGCGAGAAATGCGATTATGCATTGAAAATAAGAACGCACGCATAATCTTTTCTTATATTATAGCACAAACTTTGTGTAGAGCAACCCATTTTCGCAAATTTTCGCAAAATTTTTGCATATTTTTTTCATTTCACCGCCACAATATTCACTTTTTCCGCCGCCACCTTGCTGTGCGCCGTCACCATATCCAAAATTTGCACCGACTGTTCCGCCGTCAGTTTCGGTGCGCGGACGGTCACGTGCGCGCTGTCTCCGTCGATAAACACAAGACATTCCGAAAACCCTTTGGCGGCGAGCAACGTCTCAATATCGCTCTCCTGTTTAATCGCATCGGTCAGCGCCGCCAATTTCTCCGACGCCTGCTTGGACAGTTCGTCGGTCACGGTCGGTTGCGCCAAAATATCCTCGATAATCTCCACCGCTTCATCCCGCGCCGCCGTGCGGTTTTTACGGGCGGTGGCAAAATATTCCGCCGTTGTCCCGCCGCCGCTTTTTGCGGTGGTCGCACCCACGAATTTGGAGTCGCCCAAGTTCTTTTCGGCGGTGGTTTTGGCGGTGGTTGCTCCCGTCGTTTGCAACGGATTTTGCATGGCAAAATGGTAGTTCAGATACACCGCAAGCCCTAAGGCTACCACCAAAAACCCCAACAACACCTGTTTTTTGCCCATCCACTTTTTCATCATTCGTTCGTCCTTTCTCAATTAGTTTTCGCCGGATATATTGGAAACGACGCACACGCGCTTTTCCGCTAAATGCAACGCCGTTTTAACCACACGACACGCCTCCTCTTTTGCGGTTTCGTCGGCGGTGCCGTTCAGCACGACCACCACACCCCGCACCGTCGGTTGACATTCGGTCAGCGGCTCTTTTCCGCTCGCATCGTACACGATACGCCGTCCGCTTTCGAGGGTGACCATCACCCGACAGTCGGAAACCCCGTCCACGCACAACAACAATTCCCGCAGTTTTTGCTCCATCGCGGCGGCGTAGTCGTCGGCACTCGCTACCTCCGCGGAAGCGGCGGTCGCCGCCTCATCCGCTTTGTGCGTGTCAAAGAGAGCCGAGAGCAAAATAAGTCCCATACCGATAAGCCCGACCCATACGACGATTTTCAGCGTGCGCGGCGCGCAAAGCCACTCCGACAGCGAAAAACGCTCACGCGGTGAGGTTGCGGCTTCATTGGTCAACTGTTCTTCTTTGCTCATTCTCCCGCCTCCTTGACGTTCACGGTCGTTTCCAGCCGATTTTGAAGCACTTCGCGCGCTTTCGCCCGCTTGCCGCGGCTTTTCGGCGCAAGCATCACGTCCACTCGTGCAATATATATGCTTCCGTCAGCGGCGTTATCCGTCACCACCTCGATTTTTTCCGCCGTGATTCCCTGCGCCGCAAGGGTGGTTGTCGCCACTTCCGTCGCCGCCTGCCGCACCGTTTCGTGCAGTTGCCGCATCACGGTGTCTTCCAACATTGTTTGTTCAAATTCGGTGGGAAGCAGGTCAAGAGACAACTCCGTCGGAAAGGAAAACACGGTGAAAAACGGAGTCAAAAACACACAGATAAAAAACGCCGATAGCAGCACGCGAAACACCTTTCCGCTCCCGTTTTCTGGCGCAAGTTTGCGCAAAATCGTTCCGGCGAGTGCCGCGAAACAAAGCCCCATCGCCCACGTTTGTAACGTGCTCATAGCCCACCTCTATCCGTTCGCCGCAAGCGAGACAATCGTTAGGGAAATCACCAAAAACAACCCGCTGCACACCAAAATTCCCGACAGCGTTTTGACGACGTCCGCCGACAGCCGCAACACCCCGGACAAAGTCGGAAACGCCAGCGTGTCCGCTACCGCCGCGCACAGCGAGAGGAGCAACGCCCAAAGCCCGCACCGGATAAGCGGCGGGAGCAACATCACCCCGGTCACCAAAATGCCGATACCGCCGAGGGTGGTACGCAAAACGAGCAAGCAGTTTTGCACCGTGCCGAACGCCTCGCTGACCGCGTTACCGATGACGGGAACGAGGTTTGCAAGCGAAAAGCGCACCGCGCGAATGGACACCCCGTCCGCCCGCGTTCCGACCAGCGTTTGAAGGGACAACATCCCCACAAACACGGTGCAGAAAAAGCCGAGCGTCCAGGTGCATACGCGGTTGAGAAATTGACTGACCGAGGAGAGCGGAAAGGTGTCGTCCACCCCGCCCGCTACACCTAAACCGAGCGACACGGTCAACAGCGGCGTTACCGCGCCGGAAAGCACCGCCGTCATTCCCTCGGCGACAAACAGCACCACCGATTGAAAAGACAGCGCCACCGACGGGTTGCCCGATGAAACAAGCACACCCGCGTACACCGGCACAAAACTGCCCATAAACACAAACGCGCCACTCATCGCGTCGCACACGTCGCGGATACAGTCCGAAAGGGGCAAAAACAAGGTGGTACACACCGCTAAAATTCCCACCGTTTTGTAGGTGGTGGAAAGCGACTCGTCCGACGGCAGTTTTTGCATCCCGTTGAGGATGGAACAAAGGAGCAACACTCCGAGAAGCACCCCCGTCACGGTCAGCGGAACGGTTTTTTGCTCGTTTGCCGCCGCGAGCAAAAACGACGTGGCGGAATTTGGCTGTAAAGTGATTATACTTGACAGTTCATAGTCGTCCACACCGAGCGATGAAAGCAACTCTTTCGTCCCGTCCGGCAGCGAATCCAGCACGTCCTGCGCGCCGCTCGCCTGCCATTGTTCGGCGTAGACATCGTCCGTCTCCGCCGCGGCAAAAAAGGTCAAAAAACCGCAAAATAACAAGGTTATCGGCACGATAAGCCACCGCCGATGTCTCAACCGAAACGTCCCCCTTTTTTCTTTTTCAGCCGCCGAATCCCTCGCCGTTTATCATCGTGGCGGCGAGGGTTGCCACCTTTTCAAATAGCGGCACCGAAAGGGCGAGTAAAGTGATTTTACCTGTCAGCTCCGCTTTACCCGCGAGGGCGGTTTCCCCCGCGTCGCGGCAGGTATCCGCCGCCGTTTGTGTCAACAAACACACCCCGAGTCCTTTGAGAAGAATACCTCCGTACTCCTGCGACAAGGGCAGACTTTCAAAGAGGGTGTCGGCGGTGTGTAAAAGCGGTTCAAGGCGCAAAAACAGCACCGAAAGCACCACCGCCGCCGTCAACACCGACAAGAGCATCCCCTGTTCCGGCCGCTGTGTTTTGAGCAACACCGCAAGAAGCGCCGCCGCCACCAAAATTCCCAAGGTTGCCGCCGTTTCCATCAGAGCTGAAACACCTCTTTTACCACCGCGAACAACGCCGCAATCTCTTTTACGATAATGGTAAGCACCACGATAAGCCCCGCAAGGGTGGTCAACATCGCCTGTTCCTCGCGTCCGGCGCGTGTCAACACCAGGTTGAGCACCGCCACGATAATACCCACCGCCGCCACCTTGAAAATCAAATCCACATCCATAGTGTCCGCTCCCTTATATGAGGATAAGCGCCGCCGCAAGCCCGCCGATTCCGCCGAGCGAAGCGTACAGCCGCCCTTTGTCTTTGTAAGCGTCCGCCGCCTCTTGTTGCCGCGCGGAAAAGCGCGTAGCAAACGCCTCGCACAGTTGCCGTTGTCCCGCCAAATCGGTGGTACCGAGCGACAATCCGAAATCGCAAAGAAGCGCCACCTCCTCGCCGTTAAGCCCGTTTTTCGCGCAAAACACGGCGGCTTCACGCTTCCACACGGGATGAAATTGCGCGGGCGGCGTCTCGCGAAAAACCGCCAAAAACGGCAGTTCCCGAAAGGTCGTATTTTCAGAGAGCGCCGCCAAAATATCGGCGGGTGCGGCACCGGTCAGGCGCATTTCCTCCCCCACCCGTCGGCAAAGTTGTTCCGCTGTTTTCAAAAGGCGTGCTTTTCGTGAAAGTCCGGCGCTTTTCGCCAGTCCGAACGCCGTTATTGCAAGCGCCAAAAGCAAAATTCCCGCCCATTTCATCCGTCGTTCCTCCTCACTATGCGATACCCGTGGTCGGGTGCCATTTCCGCCACTACGGCAACGTCCGCGTTCCGGAGCAACGCCGCCGTATCGGCGCGCCGCAACGCCGTTTCAAGCGACGGCGCGTGGGTGCTGGTCACCACCCGCACACCGCTTCCCGCCGCGAACAGCACCGCCTCTGCCTCACGCGCGCTTGTCCACTCGTCAAACACCACATATTCCGGCGAAAGACAGCGCACCGCCCGTTCGATTCCCGTCGCCTTGTCCACTCCGCGCAACACGTCGCAATCGGCAAGCGCGCCGTCAAGCGACAGTTCCGACCGCTCGTCAATCACCGCCACCCGCTTGCGCGGGAACAGCCGCCCTTCGGAAAGCCCTTGCGCCACGTCGCGCAGCAGACTCGTTTTTCCGCACGACGGTCGCCCGCATACGAGGATATGCCCCGTTTTCGTGCGCTCGATTTCGCGCAACAGCGGGTCGGCACATCCCGTGTGCAATCGCGCCACACGCAGGCAGACGGAGGTAAACTCCCGCATAGAACACGGCGTGCCCGCCTCGTTGCGCACCACCGTGCCCGCAATCCCGGCGCGGCATCCGCCCGCCGTCACAAACCCCTCGCCCAGTTCCGCTTCGTGGACGTGGAGCGCATAGCCGCACAGTTGTTTCACGCATTGCGCGACCTCCTCTCGGTCTACCGTCAGACAAGAGGGCGTGGAAAGTGCCGAAAGTTGTCCGTTTTTTTGTAAAAATCGCTCGCCGTCATCGGTGGAAAGGGTGAACAGCGCGCCCGCGCGCAACCGCAGTTCCCGCACGGTGCCGCTCTGTTCATCCGACAGCGCAAAAACGGCATCTTTCAGCCGTTTCGGAAGATACTCCGCCGCCTTTGCCACCGCGTTGTCCACGATTCTCACCTCACACAAATCCTATGTGCCTGTCCCGCCGAATAGAACTGCCTTTTGCGGGAAAGATAACCGTGACTATTTTTAAGGATGTGTCCTTTATGGCTGTTACTGCAATCCGCACCGTCATCATCTACGTCCTGCTCATCCTTGCCATGCGGCTGATGGGCAAGCGGCAACTCGGCGATATGCAACCGATTGAACTGGTTGTCACCTTGCTGATTGCCGACCTTGCCGCTATCCCGATGCAAGAGCCGGGAACGCCGCTCGTCACCGGCGTGACCTCTATTTTTGTGCTCGTGTCGCTCGAAATCCTCTTTTCCGTATTGCGGCTGAAAAGTCCCGGTTTCGGGCGGCTGGTCTCCGGCTCGCCCATCGTGGTCGTCAAGGACGGAAAACCGCTCAAAAACGCGTTGCGCCGCCTGCGCCTGACCAACGAGGACTTGACCGACACCCTGCGCACGCAGGGCGTGTTTGACCTGCAAGACGTGGACACCGCCATTGTGGAAACCAACGGCAAAATCAGCGTCTTTTTGAAAGCGGACAAACAACCTCCCTGCCGCCGCGATTTGGCGATTTTGTCGGAAGAATCGTTGCCGCTTCCCGTTGTGTCCGACGGGGAATTTTGCGTATGGGCGATGCAGGCGGTTGGGTGGAATAAAGCCGCTGTTGCGCGCGCCCTCGCCCGCAACCGTGTGAAACTCCGCGACGTCTTTTTGATGACCGCCGCCGCGGACGGCTCTTTTCAAATCGTGAAAAACAAGGAGGCTCGTCTATGAAACGTCTGTACGTCGCCCTCGCCCTCGCCGTCATCTTGACTACGTCGTGTGTCGGCTCGCTCCGCTACCAAAAAATCGAAACAGACGCGCTGATTGCGGATATTGACGCGCTCACAGAAGCGTTTGACCCGGCGCATCCGGAAGACGCGCTCGAACCCACCAGGGCGTTTTTAGAAGAATACGACCGCCGCACCGCGCTGTTCCCCATGTTCTCGCGCCATAACACGCTGACCGACGTGGAATGTGAGTTGGTGTCGCTTCCCGCCATTTTGGAAAAAGGCGAGCCGCTCGATTATGCCGCCACGTTACTGCGCTGTCGGGAGCGACTTTCGGCGTATTATCGCTTGGAATTGCCGCTTCCCGAGAATATTTTATAAAAAGTTCAAATTTTCTCTTGACATTTGGTGTCGAATAGGCTATGATAACAAGGCGGTTTTGAGAAATTCCGCCTCGAACACGCACCATTAGCTCAGTTGGCTAGAGCACCTGACTCTTAATCAGGGTGTCCAGGGTTCGAGTCCCTGATGGTGTACCAATATGGCCCGTTGGTCAAGTGGTCTAAGACTCTGGCCTCTCACGCCAGCAACATG
>JAZRYM010000025.1:0-40160 GCA_045600765.1 Acutalibacteraceae bacterium
ACGCAAGCCACGAATAAAACATAAATAACCCCCGACCGTCGGTCGGGGGTTATCTTTTGCAAAAATCTTATTTCACAATGAGGCTTTCGCCGTCCATTTCGGCGGGTTTTGCGATGCCGAACACGTCGAGCATCGTCGGCGAAATGTCCGCGAGGCGGCCGCCTTCGCGCAGGGTGCATTCTTTACCGACCACGCAGAACGGCACGGGGTTCGTGGTGTGCGCCGTGAACGGCGAGCCGTCCGGCTCATACATTCTGTCGGCGTTGCCGTGGTCGGCGGTAATCATCGCCACGCCGCCCATTTTCAGGGTGGCATCCACCACTTTACCGACACACTCGTCCACCGCCTGCACCGCGGCAACGGCGGCCGGGAACACGCCGGTATGCCCCACCATATCGCAGTTAGCGAAATTGAGGATAATCATATCGTATTTGCCCGCCGTAATCTGCTCGCACACCGCGTCACACACGGGATAGGCGCTCATTTCGGGTTGCAAATCAAAGGTCGGCACGTCGGGCGACTGGATAAGAATTCGGTCTTCGCCGGGGAAAGTTTTTTCCTCGCCGCCGTTGTAGAAAAAGGTGACGTGGGCGTATTTTTGAGTCTCGGCAATACGCAGTTGGGTCATTCCCGCGTCGCTGATTACCTCACCCATCGTTTTGGTGAGTTCTTGCGGCGGGAACGCGACCGTCACGTTCGGCATGGTCGCATCGTACGACGTCATACACACATAATGGAGCGGGAAGAAGCCGTTTTTGCGGGTGAATCCGTCAAACGCCTCGTCCACAAAGGTGCGGGTGATTTGGCGCGCGCGGTCGGGACGGAAGTTGAAGAACACCACGCTGTCGTTCGCCTTAATCGTGCCCTCTTTATCGAGCACAGCGGGCACAACGAATTCGTCCGTCACGTCGGCGGCGTAGGAATCTTTGAGCGCCTGCACCGGGCATTTCGCCTCGGCACCCTCGCCGTACACCATCGCGGCGTAGGCTTTTTCCACGCGGTCCCACGCGAAATCGCGGTCCATCGCGTAGTAGCGACCCATCACGGTTGCCACCTTGCCGACACCGATTTCGTCCAGTTTGTCGCACAGTTCCTGCATATATTCCACACCGGAAGTAGGCGGCACGTCACGGCCGTCCATCAGCGCGTGGACGTACACTTTGTCAAGTCCGTTGCGTTTCGCCATTTCAAGCAGACCGTACAGGTGCTCTTGGTGGCTGTGCACGCCGCCATCGGACAAAAGACCGATAAGGTGGAGCGCCGTGCCGTTTTCCTTGGCGTTTTCCATCGCGGCGAGGAGCGTTTTGTTCTCGAAAAAGTCGCCGTCTTCAATGGATTTGCTGATTTTCACGAGCATTTGATATACCACGCGGCCGGCGCCGATGTTGGTGTGACCGACCTCGCTGTTGCCCATCTGCCCGTCCGGCAAACCGACGTCAAGACCCGACGCGGCAATGGAGGTGCAGGGATTTTGCGCAAACAAGCGGGAGAGGTTCGGCGTTGCCGCCGCACGAATGGCGTTGCCGTATTCGTCGGGGTTCAAGCCGAAACCGTCCATAATAATCAAAGTTACGGGTTTTTTCATGGGAGATTTCCTTTCTTTCCAAAAGAAATTTCATAAAGAACGGGCGCGGTATCCGCGCCCGTTCGATTTTGTGTTACGCTTATTTCGCCGCCGCCACGATGACAGAAAAATCGTTGGCTTTGAGCGCCGCGCCGCCAATCAGACCGCCGTCCACGTCCGGCTGAGCGAGCAAGTCCGCCGCGTTGCCGGCATTCATCGAGCCGCCGTATTGGATGGTGAGGTTTTTCGCCGCCGCATCGTTGTAAAGACCGGCAACGGTCGCACGGATGAGGGCGCAGACTTCGTTCGCCTGCTCCGCCGTAGCGGTTTTGCCCGTACCAATCGCCCACACCGGCTCATACGCGATGATGACGCGTTTCAGTTCGTCTTCCGACACGCCGCCGAGCGCGATTTTCGTCTGCATGGCAACGACCTCGCCGGTCACACCCTGCTCACGCTGTTCGAGATACTCGCCCACGCACAAAATGACGTTGAGGCCCGCATCGAGCGCACCGCGCACGCGCTGTGCCACCGTCTCGTTGGTGTCGCCGAAGTAGGTGCGGCGCTCGCTGTGACCGAGGATGACGGTGCCGACACCCATCTCTTTGAGCATCGCGGCGGAGATTTCGCCGGTGTACGCACCCGACTCTTTCCAGTGGCAGTTTTGCGCCGCCACACCGATGTTGGTGCCTTTGGTGGCTTCGAGAGCCGCCGGCAAATCGACGAACGGCACGCCGACGATAACGTCACAGGAAGCATTCGCCACGAGCGGTTTCAGCTCGTTGATAAGCGCGGTCGCCTCCGCGGGAGTTTTGTTCATTTTCCAGTTGCCGGCAATTACATATTTACCCATTGTGTTGTTCCTCCTAAAAATTGAAATTCAGACTGTGTTTATTTGCTCTTATTTGTCGCTCATCGCGGCGATGCCGGGGAGCTCTTTGCCTTCGAGATATTCGAGGGACGCGCCGCCGCCGGGCGAGATGTGACTCATCTTGTCGCCGAAGCCGAGGGTGTTGACCGCCGCCGCCGAGTCGCCGCCGCCGATAATGGTGGTGCCGTCGGTCTCCGCAAGGGCTTTCGCCACGGCGATGGTGCCCTGCGCGAGCACCGGGTTTTCAAACACGCCCATCGGGCCGTTCCACACGACCGTTTTGGCGTTTTTCACTTCGTCCGCAAACAGTTTCTCGGTCGCCGGGCCGATATCGAGACCCATCTGACCGTCCGGAATGGCATCCGCCGCGACGATTTCCACGTCAATCGGCGCGTCAATCGGGTCGGGGAACGAAGCCGCCACTTTGCAGTCCACCGGAAGCAGGATTTTCACGCCTTTTTGCTCCGCACGGGCGAGCATATCTTTGCAGTAATCGAGTTTCTCGCCGTCAAACAGCGATTTGCCGATACCGTAGCCTTTGGCGGCAAGGAAGGTGTACGCCATACCGCCGCCGATAATCAGCGTGTCCGCTTTGTTGAGCAGGTTTTCGATGACGTTCAGTTTGTCGGCAACTTTCGCGCCGCCGAGAATGGTGACAAACGGACGCACCGGGTTTTCCACCGCCGCGCCGAGGAATTTGATTTCTTTCGCCATGAGGTAGCCGTTGGCGGATTCCTCCACAAAGGAAGCCACACCGACGGTGGAGCAGTGGGCACGGTGAGCCGCGCCGAACGCATCGTTGACGAACAGGTCGCACAGCGAGGCGAGTTCTTTCGAGAATTCTTCGCCGTTTTTGGTCTCCTCCACACGATAGCGGGTGTTTTGCAGAAGCACCACGTCGCCGTCTTGCATCGCGGCAACCGCGGCTTTGGCATTGTCGCCCACCACGTTGTCGTCAGCGGCAAACACGACGTTTTTGCCCAATTTCTCGGACAGGCGCGCCGCCACGGGAGCGAGCGAAAACTCCGGTTTCGGCTCCCCTTTCGGTTTGCCGAGGTGGGAGCAGAGGATGACTTTGGCATCGTTTTTAAGGAGGTATTCGATGGTCGGCAGAGCCGCCACGATGCGGTTTTCATCGGTGATGACGCCGTTTTTCAGCGGCACGTTGAAGTCGCAGCGAACGAGAACACGTTTGCCTTTGACATTCAAATCTTCTACGGTTTTTTTGTTGAGCATAGACATGAGAGCAAAATCCTTTCCTAATAATTTTTCAACCACAACTTATTGTAACCCATTTGTTTCCTTTTTTCAAGGGAAATTACAGACTTTTTGTAAGATTTTCGGCGATGGCATCCAAAAACTCGTCCGAATTGACACCGCGCTTGTTCTCGATGGTGGAAAGACCGAGCAAATCCTTGGTCATCACGCCGCTTTCGATGGTGTCAATCGTCGCTTTTTCGAGCTTGTCCGCAAAAGCTTGCAGGTCGGTCAAACCGTCCATTTCGCCGCGCTTGCGCAGCGCACCCGACCACGCAAAAATGGTGGCGACGGGGTTTGTGGACGTCTGCTCGCCGTTCAGGTAGCGGTAGTAGTGGCGGGTGACAGTGCCGTGCGCCGCCTCGTACTCATAATTGCCGTCGGGTGAAACGAGCACACTGGTCATCATGGCGAGCGAGCCGAACGCGGTGGCGACCATATCGCTCATCACGTCGCCGTCGTAGTTTTTGCACGCCCAGATGAAACCGCCCTCCGAGCGGATGACACGCGCCACCGCATCGTCGATGAGGGTGTAAAAATAGGTGATGCCCGCTTCTTCAAACGCGGCTTTGAACTCATTTTCGTAAATCTCGGCGAAAATGTCCTTGAAGCGATGGTCATAGGTTTTGGAGATGGTGTCCTTGGTGGAGAACCACAAATCCTGCTTCACGTCGAGCGCAAAGCGGAAGCACGCGCGCGCAAACCCGCTAATCGACGCGTCGGTGTTGTGCATTCCCATCACAATGCCGGCGCCGTCAAAATCGTGGATGAGGGTGCGCGTCTCGTTGCCGTCCTTGTCGGTCACGCACAGTTCCGCGCGGCTTCCCGCCGGCGCACGCATTTCGGTGTTTTTGTAGATGTCGCCGTAGGCGTGACGTGCGAGGGTAATCGGTTTTTTCCAGGTGGAGACGGTCGGGTGAATCCCGTTCACCAAAATCGGCGCACGGAACACCGTGCCGTCAAGCAAGGCACGGATGGTGCCGTTCGGGCTTTTCCACATCTGTTTGAGTTTATATTCCTCCACGCGCTGGGCGTTCGGGGTAATGGTGGCGCATTTCACGCCGACACCGTACTTTTTAATTGCTTCGGCGGCATCTTTCGTCACCCGGTCGTTCGTCTCGTCGCGGTGCGGAAGCCCTAAATCGTAATACTCGCTTTGGAGTTCCACAAACGGGCAAATCAGCTTGTCTTTAATGCTTTTCCACAGCACACGGGTCATCTCGTCGCCGTCCATTTCGACGAGCGGAGTTTTCATTTGAATTTTTGTCATCTTGTTCACTCGCTTTCGGTTCGTTTACGGTTTGGTGAAATACAGTACGCCGAGGCAGTTCGGCCCGCAATGGGACGAAATGGTGGAGCCCGCCTGCGCAATGTGGATTTCCTTGAATTTTCCGTATTTTTTCACCAGTTCCACGCCCAGTTCCACCCGTTCGGGCGACAGTCCCGAATGGGTGAAAAACACGTGGTCGGTGAGAAATTCTTTGCCGGTCAGTTCGTCGCGGATGTATTCCTCCATCGCGCGTTCGAGCGTGCCGCGGTGCTTTTTGCCGACACCCATCTTGCCCGTTTGCGGGTCAACCTGAATGGCGGGGCGCAATTTCAGCACGTTCGCACCGAACATGGCGAGAGCGGAGCAACGCCCGCCTTTATAGAGATATTCCAGCGTGTCCAAAATAAAGCTCGCGTGGCAATGCGGACGAAGCGCTTCCACCTCGGCGGCAATCTGCGATGCCGCCATTCCCGCGGCGGCTTTTTCCGCGGCGGCGATGACTTGAAGCCCTATACCGGTCGAGAGGTTCAAACTGTCCACCACGTACACGTTGCCCACCTCATCGGCGGCAATGCGCGCGTTTTGGCAACACGAAGAAATCGCAGAACCGGTGCAGATATGCACCACGCTATCCCCCTCGGTCAAGAGCGACTGAAAATGTTCCGTGTACTCGTCAATGTTGAGCGCGGCGGTGGTGGGAAGCGCCTTGTACTCGTCATAATAGGCGTAAATCTTGCTCGCATCCACGTCCACGCCGTCGCGGTAGGAGTCCTCCCCGAGCCGCACATGAAGCGGAATCACGTGCACGTCATACCGTGCAACCAGTTCCTGCGGCAAATCGCAGGTGCTGTCTGCGCTGATAATTACTTTCGACATACTTTGTTCCTCCTTGTCAATTTCGTTCCCCAGTATACCATTGAAAGGGAAAATTTTCAAGCCTTTTTCCGGCCTTTATATATAATTTTTGAAAAAAAGGCTTGCAAATTGCGAAACAATATGGTATAGTAAGGGTGCAGTTAAGATAAAGTACGGTAAAGGAGTGGGGCGACCCGCTCTTTTGTATTGTGTGACCTTTTGTGTCGCTACTGTTTGAAAGGGGTGTTGAAATTGCCCACCAAAAAAGGCGGAAACACCGTCGAAACCTGCCGCGCACTCGCACAGCCGCTGGCGGACGAATTGGGGCTTGTCATCTGGGACGTGCGCTTTGTGAAAGAGGGCGCCGCGTGGTACTTGCGCTACTTCATCGACAAAGACGGCGGCGTCGGCATTGAAGATTGCGTCGCGCTCACCCGCGCGCTGAACCCCGTGTTGGACGAGGCCGACCCCATCGCCACGTCCTACACCCTCGAAGTCTCCTCCCCCGGAGTGGAGCGGGAACTCACCCGCCCCGAACATTTCGTGTGGTGCGAGGGAGACGCCGTAGTCGTCACGCTGTTTGCCCCGAAAGACGGGGCACGCGAATTCGGCGGCATTTTGCTGTCCGGCGAAAACGGACAAATTTCCATTGCGGACGAAGACGAGAACATTCTCGTTTTTGATAAAAAAGAGGTGTCGAGCGTCCACCTCATTGACGAGTGGGACGACGATACCGACAAATCGGTCGAATGAACGCCCGTAGGGCGAGGAGGAATATTGATGAAAAAGAAAGACGAATTCAACGCAGAATTTTTTGAGGCGCTGTCGCTCCTCGAAAAAGAAAAAGGCATCGAGTCCGGCTACCTGCTGGAAAAAATCCGCGCGGCGATTGTCATTGCCGTAAAACACGATTTCGGCGCGGAAGACAACGTCGAAGTGGTGATGGACCCCGAAACCAGCCAGTTCACCGTCACGCTCCTCAAAGACGTGGTGGAAGAAGTGGAAAATCCGGGCACGCAAATCACCCTTGCCGACGCGCAGGCTGTCAGCAAGAAAGCGAAACTGGGCACCGTTGTGCGCATCCCGCTGAAAACGAAACAGTTCGGGCGTATCGCGGCGATTACCGCGAAACACGTCATCCGCCAAGGCATCCGCGAGGCGGAGCGCGGACAGCAGTTGCAGGAGTTCCAGCGCCACAGCCAAGACCTCGTGACGGTGAAAGTGTCGCGTGTTGACCCGGTGACGGGCAACGCCACCGTGGAAATCGGTCGGTCGGAAGCCACCCTTATCAAAGGCGAGCAGATGCCGGGCGAAGTTATCCGCGAGGGCTCGTACGTGAAAATCTACGTCGCCGACGTGCGCGAAGGCGACCGCGGGCCGCGTGTGCTCATCTCGCGCGTGCACCCCGGTCTTGTCAAACGCCTGTTTGAAATGGAAGTGCCGGAAATCTTCAACGGCGTGGTGGAAATCAAAGCCATCTCCCGCGAGGCGGGCAGCCGCACCAAAATGGCGGTGTCCTCCAACGACGAAAACGTGGATGCCGTCGGTGCGTGCATCGGCCCGCGCCACTCCCGCGTGGACAGTATCGCCGAGGAGCTCGGCGGTGAGAAAATCGACATCGTGGAATACAGCGAAGACCCGGCGACCTTTATCGCCGCCGCGCTTTCCCCCGCCAAAGTGGTGGCGGTCACTCCCGACCCGGACGGCAACAAGAGTTGCTGTGTCACCGTTCCGGATGCGCAGTTGTCGCTCGCTATCGGTAACAAAGGTCAAAACGCCCGCTTAGCGGCGCGGTTGACCGGCTGGAAAATCGACATTCGCCCCGAGAGCGGCTTCTTCGGTGAGGAAGAAAAGAAAGAAGACGAAGAATAAGCGAAAGGAGAACGACCATGGCGGAAAAACGCGTGCCGTTGCGTAAATGCATCGGCTGTAACGAACAAAAACCGAAAAAAGAGTTGCTCCGTGTGGTGCGTTCTCCCGACGGCGACATCAGCACGGACGAGACCGGCAAAAAAGCGGGACGCGGCGCGTATCTGTGTCCGAACAAGGCGTGCTTTGAAAAAGCCCGCAAAGCCAAACGCTTGGAACGCGCATTTGAATGCCAAATTCCGAGCGAGGTCTACGACCGGTTAGAGGAGGGACTTCAAAACGGATAACCAAAAGGCGGCAGGACTGTTCGGTCTTGCCAAACGAGCCGGTGCGGTGGTCACGGGATTTGACGCCGCCTTGTCCGCCGCGTTAAAGCGGCGCGCCAAAGGGGTGTTTCTCGCCGCCGACCTCTCGGAAAAAACCCAAAAGGAATGGGCGTTCAAAACCGCCGCTGTGACGGTTGCCGCCACCCGCGTTGCTCTCACCAAAGAGGAACTGGGCATCGCCCTCGGCGCACACGCGCCGGTCGGTATCGTCGCCGTGTGCGATGAGGGATTTGCGAACGCCATTCGTGCCGTTTGTCCCACTACGAAGGAGGAAAAAGAATGACTCAACAAAAAATTCGCGTGATGGATATTGCCAAAGATTTCGGCGTGACGAACAAGGTGGTCATTGACCTGCTTGCCACCCACGCCGGGGCGGATAAAAAAGCCGCCAGCGCTTTGGAAGAAGAAGAACTGGATCTCATTTTTGAGAGCCTGACTACGCAGTACGCGCCCGAAAACTTGGACGCTTATTTTGCGACCGCCAACGAGCCGAAACCGCAAAAAGAAGCGCCGGAAAAACCGGCGGAGAAAAAAGCGGAGGAAAAACCCGTTCTTCCCGCGATGAACGGAATGACCGTCGGCAACCAGAAAAAAGCCGACAAACCCGCCGCTCCCGCCGAGCCGAAGGTGCAAAAAGAGCGCCGCACGGTGGACACCCGCTCCGCGCAGGTGGACATCGGCAAATACGACGAGCGGTTTGACCGTATGGCGCAAAGTTCGTCCCAGTTCCGCGGCGGCGATGCGGTGAAGAAACAAAAAATCAACCAAAAATCGCAACAGTACCGCAAACCGCAAAAAGCTCGCCGTGAGACGGAAGCGGAGCGGATGAAGCGCATCGAACAAGAACGTCAAAAGAAACATCTGACCATCAAAGTCGGCGAAACCATCACCGTCGGTGAACTGGCAAGCCGCTTGAAAGCCACCGCCGGCGAAGTCATCAAAAAATTGATGATGCTCGGGATGATGGTGTCGGTCAACGAGGAAATCGACTTTGACACCGCGTTTCTTGTGGCGGAAGAATTCCACGCCAAGGTGGAAAAAGAGGTGGTCGTCACCATCGAAGAGCGCATCATCGACGACAGCGACGACGACGAGGGCAACCTTTCGCCGCGCGACCCGGTCGTGGTCGTGATGGGTCACGTTGACCACGGTAAAACCTCTATTCTCGACTATATCCGTAAGAGTAACGTCACCTCCGGCGAGGCGGGCGGTATCACCCAGCACATCGGCGCTTATCGCGCGACGTGCAACGGGCAGACCATCACCTTCCTCGACACGCCCGGTCACGCGGCGTTTACCTCGATGCGTGCCCGCGGCGCGCAAATCACCGACATCGCCATTTTGGTGGTGGCGGCGGACGACGGCATTATGCCGCAGACGGTGGAAGCCATCCACCACGCCAAAGATGCCGGCGTGTCCATTATCGTCGCCATCAACAAGATGGATAAACCGGAAGCCAACCCCGACCGCGTAATGCAACAGTTGACCGAGTACGAACTCGTTCCTGAGGAATGGGGCGGCGACGTCATCTGCGTGCCGGTGTCGGCGCATACCGGTATGGGCATCGACAAACTTCTTGAAATGGTGTTGCTCGTTGCCGAAATGAAAGAACTGAAAGCCAATCCCGACCGCGCCGCCAAAGGCACGGTGGTGGAAGCGCGCCTTGACAAAGGGCGCGGCCCGATTGCGACCATTTTGGTGCAAAACGGCACTCTGCACGCCGGCGACATCGTGGTTGCGGGCGCGGCGGTCGGCCGTGTGCGCGCCATGGTGGACGAAAACGGCAACAAAATCAACGTGGCGGGCCCGTCTGTTCCGGTGGAGATTATGGGTCTTGACAGCGTGCCGACTTCCGGCGACGTGGTCAACGCCGTCACCGACGAACACCTCGCGCGCGAACTCGTCGAACAGCGCAAACAGATTGCCAAAGAGGAAGAGTTCAGCCGCTACAAGAAAGTCACCCTCGAAAACCTGTTCGACCAGTTGAAAGAGGGCGAGATGAAAGAACTGAAAGTCATCGTGAAAGCGGACGTGCAAGGTTCGGTGGAAGCGGTCACGCAGTCGCCTGAAAAAATCGGCGAAGAGGATGTGCGCGTGCACGTTATCCACGGCGCGGTGGGTGCTATCAACGAAAGCGACGTGATGCTCGCCGACGCATCCAACGCCATCATCGTCGGCTTTAACGTCCGTCCCGAACCGCTCGCGGTGGAAGCCGCCGAGCGCGCCGAGGTGGATATGCGGATGTACCGTATCATCTACGATTGCATCGAAGAAATCACCACCGCTATGAAAGGTATGCTCGCGCCCAAAACCCGCGAAGTGCTCCACGGCCGCGTGGAGGTGCGCCAGGTGTATCGCATTTCCGGTGTCGGCGCGGTGGCGGGCTGCTATGTCACGGACGGCAAAATCTGCCGCGGCGACCTCATTCGCGTCGTGCGCGACGGTATCATCATTGCCGATGACCAGATGTCCTCGCTGAAACGCTTCAAAGACGACCAAAAAGAAGTGATGCAAGGCTACGAATGCGGTGTCAGCCTCGAAAAATTCTCCGACGTCAAAGAGGGCGACGTCTACGAATCGTATATCATTGAGGAATACCGCGACTAAACCGCCGCGCGGTTTGGTTCGCGTTTCCTCGCGTTCCCGAAAAAGGAGGATGAACGATGGCAGGCTATCGTGTGCATCGACAAAGTGAAGACATCGCGCGGGAGTTGACCGCCATTTTGCGGACGGTCAAAGACCCTCGCGTAAAAGACAGTATGTTAAGCATCGTGCGGGTGGACGTGTCAAACGACCTGTCCTATGCGACGGTGTACGTCAGCGCGCTTTCCGGAATGGAAGCCGCCGAAAACGCGGTGGCGGGATTGAAATCCGCCGCCGGCTATATGCGCACCAGTCTCGGCGCGGCGCTCAAACTGCGCCACGTGCCGGAACTGCGTTTTGTGGCGGACGATTCCATCGCGTACAGCGCGCACATCAACGAAACTCTGCAATCTCTCAAAAAGGAGGATGCAACGTGACTAAAATCAATCCCACGTGTGAAAACGTGGATTTAGACCGCGCCTGCGACATTTTGAAAGCGGGCGACAACTGGCTGATTTTGACCCACCAATACCCCGACGGTGACACGCTCGGAAGCGCGTATGCGCTCGGCAAAGCGCTTCAAACGCTCGGCAAAAAGGTGCGCGTTGTCTGCTCGGACGTCATTCCGGGTAAATACGCTTACATCACCGAAGCCGCCAAGTGGGACGATTTTACCCCTTCCCACTACTGCGCGGTGGATGTGGCAGACCCGCGCCTGCTCGGCGAGGAACTGGAAGCGTATGCGATGCTCGTCGAACTGTGCATCGACCACCACGCATCCAACACGTCCTTTGCCGAATATCTGCTGTATAAGGACTATGCCGCGACGGCGATGCTCATCTATGAGGTAATACAAAAACTCGGTGTCGAACTGACTCCGTCGATTGCGGAGGCGCTGTATACCGGTATGGCAACCGACACCGGCTGTTTCCGTTACAGCAATACCGACGCGCTGTGCCACCGTATGGCGGCGGATATGCTGGACGTGGGTATTCGGTCGGATTACATCAACCGCGTTATGTTTGACATCAAGTCTCGCCGTCGGTTGGAACTGGAACGGCTCGCTCTCGCCGCCATTCACTATGAATGGGACGGACGTTGCGCGCTGATGCCGCTGACCGTGTCGATGCTCGAACAGTCGAACGCGCTCGAAAACGATATGGAAGGGCTCGCCTCTATCCCGCGCGAAATCGAAGGGGTATGGGTCGGCGCCACCTTACGCGAAATTGACAACAACCGCTTCAAAATCAGCGTGCGTACCGGCTCAAAAGCCAACGCCTGCGACATTTGCACCCTGCTCGGCGGCGGCGGACACGCCGCGGCGGCGGGATGCACGCTCACGGGCGAACTGCAAGACGTGCTCGCGCAGGTGCGCAACGCGGTTAAAACCGCCGTCCCGCATATCGAAACGGGCGACGGCGACGAGTCGGCGGCGATATGAGTATCCTCGCTTCCGGCGGGGCAAACAGTGCCTTGAACGGCGTGTTTTGCCTTGAAAAACCCGCCGAAATGACCTCGTTTCTCTGTTGCGCCGTGATGCGCGGCGTACTCCACCAAAAAAAAATCGGTCACGCGGGCACGTTAGACCCGATGGCGACCGGTGTACTTCCCATTTTGTGCGGCAACGCGACCAAAGCGATGGATTTGCTCCCCTGCGGCGACAAACGCTACCGCGCGGGCTTCCGCCTCGGCGTAACAAGCGACACGCAGGACGTGTGGGGTAACCTCACAAAAACGGATGTCACCGCGTTTCCCTCGGCGGCGCTTGTGGAAGCGGCGCTGACCCCTTTGCGCGGGGAAATTTTGCAAGTCCCGCCGATGACCTCCGCCCTGAAAAAAGACGGCGTGCGGTTGTATGAACTGGCACGGCAAGGGGTGGAAGTGGCGCGCGAGCCGCGTCCCGTCACCGTGTATGAACTCACCCTCGACACCTACGACGAGCAAACGGGTGAGGGTGTCCTCTCCTGCTTTGTCAGCAAAGGCACCTACGTGCGCACGCTGTGCCACGATTTGGGACAAGCGCTCGGGCTCGGCGCGGTGATGACCTCGCTGTGCCGCACGATGGCGGCGGGTTACACCCTTGCCGACTGCGTGACACTTGAAGCCGCCAAAGCGATGACCGCCGACGAACTGCGCGCCCACTTGAAACCCACCGAAACGGTCTTTGCGCCCTACCCCGCCGTCACCGTTACGGCGGCGCAGGCAACCCGCTTCCAAAACGGCGGCGCGCTTTCACTTGACCGCCTGCAAACGGCGGTGACCGACACCGTGCGGGTCAACGCACCCGACGGCGCGTTTTTGGGGCTCGGCGAACCGCACGACGGCGAACTGAAAGTCAAAAAACTCTTTCCCGCTTAAAAACGGGAAGATACCACACAAAAAACCATAACAGAAAGGGGAAATCGGACGTGCAATCGTACACACTCACAGACGACACCGCCCGCTTTCCCGACACGCCCCGCGCCGTTGCGCTGGGGCTTTTTGACGGGTTGCACATCGGGCACCGCGCGGTCATCGCCGGCGTGCTCGACGTGGCGGGACTGTCAAGCGCGGTGCTCTCCTTTTCGGACGAAACGGCGCTCCCGAAAAACGCCGCCCGCCTGCAAACGCTGTCCGACCGCTGTGATTTGATTGAAAAAACCGGTGTGGACGAACTGTTTTTGGCGGATTTTTCCGCCCTCGCCGATTTGTCGCCCGCCGAATTCGTCACCCGTATTTTGAAAGAGCGCCTCTCTGCCCGTCTCGTCTCCTGCGGTGAAAATTTCCGCTTCGGAAAAGGCGGAGTCGGCGACGTGGCGCTGCTCAAAACCCTCTGCGAAGCGCAGGGAATCCGCGTTTCTGTTGCCAAAACGGTGCTGTGCGACGGCGAAGCGGTCAGTTCCACCCGTATTCGCGCGGCACTGTCCGCCGGCGACATTCCGCTTGCCACCCGCCTGCTCGGTCATTCCTTTTCGCTGACCGGCACGGTGGAACACGGCTTCGGCCGCGGCGAAACCCTCGGCTTTCCCACCGCCAACTTACCACTGCGCGATGGGTTTGCCGCGCCTCGCTTCGGGGTGTATCTCTCGGCGGTGGAACTGGACGGCGCGGTCTACTCCGCCCTCACAAACGTGGGCGAACGTCCCACGTTCGGCGCCTCTGCGCCGCTTTGCGAAACGACCGTTTTCGACTATTCCGGCGACCTTTACGGAAAAGAGTTGCGCGTCTGCCTTGTCCGCTTGTTGCGGGAAGAACGCGCGTTTTCGTCGGAAAACGACTTGAAATCCCAAATCGAACGCGACGTAACCGCCGCAAAAAAAGACCTTGCCCCGTCGGGCAAGGTGCGCGCGGTACTGTTTGATTTTGACGATACACTCCAAAGCCGTCCGGCGGCATACAAACGCTATGCCGACCGCTTTGTAAAGCACCATTTCCCCTCGCTGTCGGCGGAGGAACAAGCCGCCCGCGCCCTGGATATGTGGCACCGCAACGGTGACGGCCACGCGCACAAAAACGGCTCGCACTACATCCCCTACCCCGTGTATTTTCAAGAACTCATCGACGTGTGGGGGTGGCAAAACCCGCCCACCATCGACGAACTGACCGCCGAATGTCGGCAGGTGCTCGCAAGCGAGACAGTGCTGTTTGACGATGCGCGCCCGATGATGGAAACCCTGCGGAAAAACGGCTTTACCGTCGGGCTCATCACCAACGGATACAGCTCGATGCAGGGCAGAAAACTGGACATTTCCGGTTTGCGCCCGCTTCTCGATTTAGCGGTTGTTTCGGGCGACGAGGGCATTCGCAAGCCCGACCCCGAAATTTTCCGCCGTGCCGCCGCGCGCCTGGGTGTTTCTCCCGCCGACTGCGTGTACGTCGGCGACCACCCGTATTACGACCTTTCGGGAGCGACCGCCGCCGGTATGCGGGTGCTCTACGTGGATGCGTTCGGGTTGCATCTGACAACCGACGTGCCCACCGTGACAACCCTTTCGCAAATTCCCGAACTTCTCAAAACTTTCGATATCGAAACGTAAGGAGTGTGCGCTATGCAGATTTCCCCTTCCATTCTCACCTGCGATTACGCGAAAATGGGCGAAGAACTGAAATTCGTCGAAGCCGCCGCGGTAGATATGATTCACCTCGACGTGATGGACGGCGTGTTTGTCCCCAATTTGAGTTTTGGCCCGCCGGTAATTAAACGCCTGCGTCCCGTTACCGACCTGCCTTTTGACGTGCATTTGATGATGCAATACCCCGACCGCCTTGTGGATGCGTTTATCGACGCGGGCGCGGATATTGTCAATTTCCATATTGAAAGCGATGCGCCGATTGCCGAGACGATTGCCCACATTAAGGCGCGCGGCAAAAAAGCGGCGCTGACCGTCAAGCCGAATACGCCGGTCGAAGCGGTGTTTCCCTATCTCGACGACCTCGCGCTGGTGCTGGTGATGACGGTGGAACCCGGTTTCGGCGGGCAACACTTTATGGCGGATATGCTCCCGAAAGTGCAAGCCCTCGTCGCCGAACGTCAACGTCGCGGACTGTCCTTTGTCATTGAGATTGACGGCGGTGTCAACCGCGACACCGCGCAGGCCTGTGCGGATGCGGGCTGTGACGTGGCGGTGGTGGGAAGCGCGTTTTTCAACGATGCCGACCCCGCCGATTTAACCCGTTTCGTGCACGCGCTCTAAGGCGTTTTCGCCGCAAAGAAGCGTGCCGTGTTCTTCTAAAAACGCGGCGGCCGTCTCCCCGTGCTTACCCTCGCACTCCCATTCGGATAACAACGCCGCGACCTGCGCTATACTTTCGGGTTGCGGGTACAGCACAAGCCACCACCGCGCATCGTATGTATACAGCCGACTGGCGGAAAAAGGAAGCGGCATCAATGCTCCGCAAAAGGAGCATAGTTCGTCAATTTCCGAAAAAGATGCGCAAAGCGGCAATCCCTCTGCGTGAAGTGTCTCCGCCGCGCTCTCACCCGAAAAGAGCAAAAAACAGCCGCCCTCCACGGGAAAAACCTCGGCGGTCATCCCGTCGGCACAAAGAGGCTCTCCCTCCGAGGCGGCTACCAAAATTGCCGACAAAAGCGCTCTGGTGCACGGGGAACGCATCGAGAGCCGCTCAAACGATAATCCCCAATCCTGCAATTCCTCATCGCTTAAAAACACGCGGTAGCGCCCGTTTCCCAGCCGTTCCCGTTCCATTGCGACCACCTCCTCTTTTTTATTGTATGAGAGCAGAGGCGATTTTGCAAGCGGGAATCGGTGGGAATTCTCATTCTGTCATACTCTGCAAACATCTGTAAAGGAGGTGTCGTTTATGTCCGTTTCCTATCCGCAATACGCGCTCTCGTTTCCCTCGAAAAAAGAGCCTGCCGCCAGTTTGCCTCTGTTTGAACTGTGCCGTATGCCGCGTTTGTTGTTACCGCTTGTTGACCGCAACGGACAACCGCTCACCCCCGTCGTAGAGTCGTACGACACCGTGATGTTGGGTCAAACGCTGACCGACGGCGAAACGCCGCTCTATTCTCCCGTAACCGGTGTCGTCGCGGATACACATATCCTGAATCATCCCACTCTCGGTGAAATCCCGTTTTTGGAGGTGGATGCGCTGGTGCTTTCGGGAGAAGAACCCGAACCCGCCGACATCTACGCCCTCTCCGCCGCGGACATTCTTGCCGCCTGCCGCGCCGCGCATATCGTGGACGAACTGGACGGTACTCCGCTCGCGGATAAGTTGGAGACGTTCGCAAAGATGAACGCTCCGCTTCTCGTCGCGGACGCGGTGGAAGACCAACCGTTCGGCTCCGCCGCTCTCGCCACTTTACGCCAAAACGGCGCCTTTTGTGTCGATGGATTGATGCTTGCCGCGCGTGCCGCGGGTATCGACGACTACACCGTTGTGTTGCGAGCGGAATCGGAAATTTATAAAAAGATTGAAGCGCTGTTGCCGCGCGATCGGCTGACCCGTGACCAACACGACACCTATCCCCATAAAATCGAAAAAAACGGGTATCCTCTACCGTGTATCGGTGTGCAAGCGTGCTTGGCGCTTTACCGCGCGTGCGCGTTTTCCGAGCCGCACAGTTTCGCCATCGTCACCGTGTCGGGTGATGCCGTTTCTCTGCCCGCCAACGTGCGTGTACCGTTCGGCACCCCGCTTTCCGAAGTGTTTTTGCTGTGCGGGCTGATTGAGGAGCCCGCCTACTACGTGCTCGGCGACAGTTTAACGGGTGTCGCCGCCGACAACGATGAACTGCCCATTTTGCCGGGTGTCACCTGCGTGTTGGCGATGACCGCGCCGAAAACGCGACCTGTTCACGCGTGTATCGGGTGCGGTCGGTGCGCCGCCGTGTGTCACCGTCACTTGCTGCCTTATGAAATCGCGCGGCGAGTGGAAAATTTGCAATTCACAAAACTGCCTATGCTGTCGCCGGAGGATTGCGACGGATGCAACGCCTGCACAGTGGTTTGTCCCGCGCATCGTCCGGTCGCCGACCAAGTGCGGCAGGGAATCGAAGAAAGTCGCCTCGTGCGTATTCATTGGGAGGTGCGTAAGTTATGAACGGCTCTCGTCTTGCTCCTTTTTCGCGCAACGAAGCGACCGTCGCCACCCTCTCGCTGGACGTGTTGTTCGCCTTAATTCCGGCGGTCATTTTGGCGTGTGTGCTGTTCGGTATGCGAACACTGTTGGTCGTGGGCATCTCCGTGCTCAGCGCCCTGCTGTTTGAGGCATTTTGCGGACTGATTGCCCATCAAAAACGCCCCTTGGCGGATGGTTCCGCCGCCGTAACGGGACTGATTATCGCCCTGTTACTGCCGGCATCGGTGCCGCTGTTTGTGCCGGTTTGTGCGTGCGCATTTGCGCTGTGTATCGTCAAATGGCCGTTTGGCGGAAGCGGACACAACCTCTTTAACCCCGCCGCCGCCGGCATTGCGTTTGTCACCGTCTGCTTTTCCCACCACGTCTTCGCCTACCCTGCGCGGGAAGCGGTCGTGCCCTTTACCTTCGGCGCGCCGAACGTCATTTTGGCCTCCTCACCGGCAGGGCTTTTGAAAACCGGCGGCAGTACCGCTTTTTCCGCCTATGACCTGCTTATCGGGCAGGTGACCGGCGCGCTCGGCACGGTGGGGATTTTGGTGCTTTGCGCCGGCGCGATTTACCTCTTTGTGCGCCGCGGTGCCGCACCGCTTTTGACCCTCTCCTGCCTTGCGACCGCCGCCCTTATTGCGGCATTGTTCCCCCGTTCGACGGACATCACCTGGTACCAGAGTATTCTGTTTGAACTGTGCTCGGGATTTCTCGTGTTCGGCGCTCTCTTTATGCTGAACGACCCCGTCACCTCACCCCGTCACCCGCTCGCACACGTGTTCTACGGTGCCATGGTGGGCGCACTCACGATGCTGATGCGCCATTTCGGGCAATTTGAGGAGGGGTTCTGTTTCGCGCTGCTCCTTTGCAACGCGTGTTCCGGCGCAGTTGACCGCTTCGCGTGGCACCTTTTACGCCCGCGTCGTCAAAGACGAAAGGAGCGTGAGGTCTAATGCCGTTTCGTTCACGGAAATCGTATAGAGCGCGCTTTACCGACCGCGCGCTGAAAAACAACCTCGTCCTTGTGGAAGGAATTGGGCTTTGCCCGCTCATCGGCGGCGCCACCACCTTAAAAAACAGCGTGGCATTATTTCTTTGCGCCGCCGTCACGCTGGTACTCACGAACCTCTTGATGTTGAGTGTCGGCAAAAAACTGCCCTCCTCGCTTCGCATCCCCGTGCACACGCTGTTTGCGTCGTTGCTCCTTTGCGGGGAAGCGTATTTCATCGACGAATTTATCTCCACCGAACTGTATGCATCGCTGTATCTGTTTTTGCCGCTTCTTGCGGTGACGACGCTGTTCGCCTACCACGGCGACAACGCAATGGTGAAATTTGACCCGCGCGCCGCGTTTATGGATGCGTTCTCCTCGGCATTCGGGTTCGGTATTGTGCTGTGCCTTGTCGGCGCCTTGCGCGAACTCGTCGCGCGGCGCACTTTGTGGGACGTACCGGTGCCCCTTTCGGTGGATTTACCGCAGGCATCTCTCCCCTTTGCGGCGTTTTTGTTGCTCGGACTGCTCGCGGCATTGCTCAAACACGGCAATAATCTGGTCGAAGCGCACAACACGCCGCACGACCAAACAACCATAGGGGGTGACACGCATGGCAATCTCTAACCCCCATCAGGCGTGGCTTCTGTTCTTCGCCGCCGCCATTGCCCAAAACTTGGTACTGACAACCGGTCTCGGCTCGGCACTCATTGTCCGTCTGTCCCGTCGAAATGAAAACCGCGCAGTATTCGCACTGTGCCTGTTGCTCTTTTCGGTGTTGACAGCGCTGTGTTTTCACCTGATAAGCCCGCTTCTCGAAAACGGCGACGCGGCGCGCTTTTTAAGCCCGCTTGTCATCGTGGCGCTGTCCGCCGCGTGGTATCTCATCGCGGTAGGTGTACTCCGAAAAACACTCCCGCGGCTGTATGACGACCTGCGTTCGGTGTTGCCTTTCGCCGCTATCAACACGATTGTCACCGGCGTTACCCTTATCGCGCCGCACCAATTCGGCGAAAGCCTTACCATTGATTTGGCGCTTGCGGCGGGTGCCGCCATCGGTTTCTTTCTCGTGTCGTTACTGGTTGCCGAAGGGGTGGACCGAATGCAACACATCGCTATACCGAAAGCGTTTGCCGGACTTCCTGCGCTGTTCCTCTACCTCGGCATTTTGGCGCTCGCGCTATGCGGTTTTTCGTCCGACATCTCGTTTATTTAACCGTTACGACATATACGATTTTCGGCACGGTGTATAAACACAATGTACTTGGTTCCTTAAAGGAGGCCTTTTCTTGGCTCGCAGAAGAAAAATTCGCCGCGGTCGCCACAACTTTTCGCGGCGAAGTCGAGTTTCCTTTCCGTGGAAAGGGGTCGGCGCCGTTCTGGTGCTCGCGGTGCTGTGCGGACTCGGCGTACTCACCGCAAAATGGATTAGCGGCGGACTTTCCCGTCAATCGACCGCACAAGATGCAAAAACGGCGCCCACCGCCACCGTCGCGGCGCCTACCTCCACCGTTGCGCCGACATCGACGACCACCGCCGCACCGACGGCGCAAATTCCGGCGCTGAAAGACGTGCACGGGTGCTATTTGCCCGTCTCCGCCCTGCTGGACAAAACCGCGCGGGAAGCGCGGGTGAAAACCGCGGTAAAGCAAGGCTTGAACGCCGTTATCTTCGACCTCAAAAACGCGGAGGGAACGGTGTATTACGCCTCCGCAACGGCAGGCGCGAAAAAAGCAAAATGCGTGGCGAAAAAAGCGCTCTCCGTCGATGACCTGAAAGCGTTTGTCGCCTTTTGCGAAAAAGAGGGCGTACTCGCCATTCCGCGGCTCTGCTGTTTTGAAGACCCCACCGCCGCGTATGAAATGGACGATGCCCGCGTGTTGTACGCGCAGGATGCCTCCTTCATCTGGCTCGATAACACGAAAGCGCACGGCGGAAAACCGTGGCTCAACCCTTATTCGCCCGAGGCGCACGCCTATCTGCAAGGCTACGTCACCGAGCTCGTCGGGCTGGGACTTAAAAACGTAATGCTCAGCGGCGTGCAATTCCCCTACCAAACGTACGCCGCCTCGTTCGGCTCGACGAAATACTCGTCGCTGTCGAAGTTAAAGGTGCTTTCCGCCTTTGTGACCGACACGAAAGCGGCCGCCAAAAAAGAGAATGCCGATGCCTCGGTCATCCTCTGCGTTCCCGCCCTCGCCACGTTCAGCGACACCACCGCCGTCTACGGCGGCAACCCGCTCAATTTCGGCGCGGATGCGGTCGCACCGCTCATCTTCCCCGACTCGCTCGGCTCGAAACTGACGGTAGGCAAAGAAACCCTACGTGACCCCGCAAGCAAGCCGCAAAAAGCGGTAGAACTGGCACTCAAACAAACGGCGCTGCGCATAAAACTGCTCGACAAAGCGAAACAACCGCTGCTCCTGCCGCTTTTGCAAGCCTATGACCTTGCCGACACGGCGGTGGCGGGCGAACTCAAAGCCCTGCGCGCGCAAAACGGCGACGATGCCGCCTTTGTGCTGTATAACCCCGATGGAAAATATCCGGCAAAATCCTACTAAGCAACGCTCGAAAAGGACGTGACCGCTATGGAAACAAAAACCGCGCCGCGCAAACGGTGGCACAAAGCGCTTTGGATTGTGTTGACGGTGCTCTCCGCCGCCGGCATTTTAATCGTACAATTCTTACCCGCCACCACGCAAGCACCGCTCATTACGGCAGGAATCAATCTGATGTGTACGCTCTTCCGCCTGCTTCTCGGAGACTTGGCGGGACTGTTCGACAGCGTGGAATGGATGCGCTTTTTCCTTTACGCCGGCGCGCTCGCGGTGCCGACGTGGTTTGCGTGGCTCGCCGCGTGTGAACGGCGGGAAGACGGCAAAAAAGCCCTGCTCCCCGCTCTGTACGTCGGCGGCCTTTTGTCGGTGCTCGGCACGTTGCTTCCCACGCTCCGTTACGGCGGCTTTGTGCTGACCGACCTGCTCTTTATGTTGAGCGGCACGGTCGGAATGACGGTGCTGTTGTTTGTGTGCGTCACCCTCTCGCGCGAAATCGTCGATTATGTGATTTTCGGCGTGCTCACCACCATCGTCAACCTCGTCACCTTTAACCTCTGCGACTTGTGGTTTTTGATGGCAACGTGGCTGTCCACCTCCATCGCGTGGGTCACGGCGGTCATCTTCGCCTACGTCACCAACAAACTGTTCGTCTTTCACAGCGAAACCCACGGGATTACGGAACTGCTCCGCGAAGCGGGTATGTTTTTCGGCGCGCGGGCGCTCACCTACCTCATCGACCTCGGCGGTATGATTTTGCTCGTCGATATGCTCCACCTTCCGGGCGGTGTCGGAAAAATCCTCTGCAACATCATCGTGCTCATTCTCAACTACGTCTTCTCGAAGTTATTTGTCTTTAAGAAAGGCGCCGACGATAAAGCGGAGAAGTAAAAAAGGATATAAAAAAAGCCGCCAATGGCGGCTTTTTTGTTGTGTTTTTTAGGAAAGTTTGCCTGCCAACGCGCGGTCAAGCCAAATGGCGCCGATGTCCATCGCGTTGTAAAGTCCGGTTTTTTCGCTCGTTTTGATGATGCGGTTTTTCATACTGATTTCCGGGTCGGTGGCAACCACCTGCACCGACACTTTATCCGCCACCGTCATCCCGTGTTTCTCGGTTTTGGATTTGATTTGCAGCATCACAACGTATTCCTCGTTCATCTTGCCGTAATACAGCGTATCGCCCGAACGCACGAGCGGACGCCCTTTATACAGCAAAAACGGGGATTTTTCCGCCGCCGGCTTTTTGGCGGGAGCTTTTTTCGCCGGAGCTTTCTTTTCCGTTTCTTTTTTCTCGGTTTCTTTCTTCGCCGGCTGTTTCGCGGCGGTTTCTTTCTTTTCAGCCATCACACGTTCCTCCTAATCGTTGTTACGCGGTATAGTATACCACAAAAAGCTATCGGTGTAAAGGGGTTTTTATCCGTGCTCACCCATCAGGAAATTGACGCCCTCTTCTTCCAAATGCTCCAAACGGAAGCGGTAGGCTTCCATCGCCTCGGTTTCAAACGCGAGCGTGTCGTCGTGACCGAGCAGGCGGAGCAGGTATTTGGTAAACAAGGGGTTGAGCACCAAAAACGGGCCGAGCAGATAAGTCGCAAAGAAATTGCGATAGCGCAGACCTTCCAGCGTATCGTCCGGCGCGTTACCGACACCGCCGATTACACGAATAAACGGACGGTCGGCAAACGACCCGTGACAAAACGAGAATTGCGACTTATAGCCGACGATGCGGAAATCCTCAAACTCGCCGAGGAACATCGAATTATGCCGCGCGTGCATCTTGCGCTCCGCGTGAAACGGGAAGATGCCGAGCATCGGCACCCGCTCGTCGCCGTCGGCGATATACTCGCCGAACAGTTCCATCGCATTTCCGGTGGCAAGCACCACCGTGCCGCCCTCGATAAGTTCCCGCAAGCGGTCAATATACGGTTTCAACCGTTCAACGGCGAGAATTTGTTTGCTCTCCGGCATAGAGCCGATATAGAGCATCTCCACCGGCTCGGTCACAAACCGCGGGGTGGAGCGGTTATCGGTCATCACAACCTCTACGTCCGGCGCGCAAGCGGTAAAAAAGCGGATATTGGACAAATCGCCGTACAGATTGCTCAATTCCGGAAACAGCACTTCGAGTGTCATAACGCTTCCGCTCCTTCCTGCAACATCCGTTCTTTAATCGCGTCACGCACCAACCGTCCGCGGGTAATGGAGTTGACGTCGTGCAACACGAAAATGCGGTCAAGCCCGTCGGGGTTCACATACGGTGCGGTGGCGAGCGGGTCGCGCATACACACAAGCCGCTCTTCCGGAATACCGGCAAGTAGCAAACGCAGATGATGGTCTAAATACCGTTCGCCGCCGACCACAATTTTGCGGATGTGCGGGTCGTTCAAAAATTCATAGTCGGAATCGTAAATCCACGCGACCGTCTCGGATTTTTTCGGGTTGTCAAACACCTCGTCGAGCAGTAAAATCACTTCTTTTTCGCCCGGCTCTTTCACGATGTTTTCAAACACGGTAGAGGTGGCGGTGGCGTTTTGCCCTTTGCACACGTGGGTGATGAGTTCCACACCGTTCACCGTCTGCCGCGTTTCGCGGGAGGCGGGCAGGCGCACCGCTTTCATACAGCGCGCGATGTCGTCCGGCGACACGCCCATATCGCGGAACAGCGTAACAACCGCCGCGGTGTTATAGACGTTGTGAAGCGCCGTCGAAACGAGCGGATAGGTGTGCTCCTCGTTTTTCTCACGCAGGGTGACCGATTTCCCGTCCGCCGCAACGTCCGTCAGAAAATAGTCGCGGTCGGGCGAGCAAAGCCCACATTCCGGACACACAAAATCGCCGATGTGGCGATAGTTGCGGTAGCGGTACTCCGGCTTCGCGCCGCAGCGCGGGCACACGGCAAAATCGTCCACCGCGTGCGGCGGCGGGGTTACGCCGCGGTCACTTACGCCGAAATACACCCGGCGGTTTTGCTCGCCGAGGAAACAACTGAGCGGGTCGTCGGCGTTGAGGATAACCACCGCGTTCGGGGTTAATTCCGCCGCCTTTTTCAGTTGCGCGCCGATGTATTCGGGGTGCGCGTTGCGGAGCATGGAATCGCGCGCCAAGTTGTTGACAATCATATACTGCGGATTGATGCGGGGCACGTTGATGGGCGAAAGCAGTTCGTCCGCTTCGATAACGGCGGCATCTTTGGTGGGACGGTTAAAAATATTCACCGCGTCTAAAAGACACCGCGCCTGCCCCGCGTTGTGGTTGGCACCCCAGTCGTTGTACGCCACTGTTTTTCCCATTTCGCGGAGCATCGTCGCAATCATCGCGGTAATGGTGGTTTTGCCGTTGGTGCCCGTCACCACAATGGTGAGCGGAGGTTTTGCCACCTGCTCCAAAAAGCTCTCACACAAACGCATGGATGCCATGCCGGGACGGTCATCCTGCACGTTGCCGGTAATTTTCCACAGCCACAAAAAGAATTTGCCTGCCCATAGGGCAATGAGGAATCGCAGTTTTTTCATGTTGTTTTCCCCTTTCCGAGTCGGAATTTGCCGAGAAGTCGCCGCACGGTTTCCTCGCTGACGATTTCAAACAGCGCGCGGGTTTTGTACGCCAAAAAGAGATACACAAGCGCACCCGAAACCCCGAACACGCCGAGTTGAACGAGCAACAACAGTCCGCGCCCTTCCACCACCGGCCACAGCCATTTGAGCAGAAGAACGACTGCCGCCATCGCCGCCGTCGGGAGGAGCACACGCCACAGCGTGCGCCACGCGGGCGCGTAGGTGAATTGCAGGTTGCGGCGAAGCGAGCCGAGCAACAACAACACGGTGACCGCCTGCCCGACAATACTGGCGGCGGAGGCACCGAGGTAGGCGGGAAGCCCGAGGGCGTTAAACCCGTAAATGAGCGGCAAATCGAGCGCGGTGTTCAGCACGATGCCGACCACCGTACAGACACACACCGTTTTGCCGCGGTTCATACTCTGCATCGCCATACCGACAACGGTGGTCATACTGCCGACCACGTTGACCGCCAGCGCCAACACCAAAATGTTGCCGCCGTACAAACTGTCGCCGTAAAACACGCGATACACGGGGTCGGCAAAAATCGCCATCCCCGTTGCCAACGGAATGGAGACGACCAGCAACGTGCCGAGCGCTTGGTTGAGTTTGAAATTGACACCGTACAAGTCGCCGACGGTGTAACTCTCCGCCATGTGCGGCGCAATACTGCTGGTCATACCGATAGAGAGCGCCGCCACAATCATACAAATTTTCGGAATCCACGACGACGCGATACTGGCAATCACCTGCGTTGCCTCGTCCGAATAGTGGAGATTGTGCAACCCCACAAGGAGCATTTTCATATCCACGATGTTGTAGATGTTGGTCGCCATCGACACGATGATGATGGTGATGCAATAGAAGAAGATTTTGCGCAAAATCTCTTTGTTGGAGGCGGGGTTTTCCTCCGCTTCGTCGGCACCCTCCAAAAACAGTTCGGCGTTGGCTCTCTTTTTGCGGCGGAGATACAAAAGTGCCGCCGCCGCACCGACTGCCGCGCCGAGCAGCGCCACGCACACACCCGTGGTAGTGCCGAGGTCGAGCACGAAAATGGCGACGTACGCGCCCGCAAGCACCACGCCGATACGGACAATCTGTTCAATCACCTGACTGGCAGAGGCGGCGGACATACATTTATGCCCTTGCAGATAGCCGCGCCGCATACTGAGAAACGGCACAATGAGCACGCACACCGAAATGGTACGAATGGCAACGGCAACGTCGTTTACCGATACACCCTGCGTCATATCGCCGATGAAATAGCGCCCAATCGGCTTGGCGAACAGTTGCATCACCGCAAACGCCAGTACCGAGATAAGCACAACCACCCGCAACCCGAGCGAATACGCCCGCTCTTTTGAGCGGTACATTCCGCGGGTCGCGTATTCGCTGATGACAATGCTGATAGCGACGGGAATACCCGACGTAGAAATATCCAAAAACAGCGCGTAAATCGTGTAGGCGTAGGAATAGATAACGCCGCCGCGTTCGCCGATAATCCCGTAAAAGGGAATGTTATACAGCGCGCCGAGCAGTTTGGTGACCACAATGGCGATGTAGGCGATAATCGTGCCTTCCACAAAACTGTTTTTACGCATTTTTCTACCCATTGTGTCACCTCCTTTTTCGAATTACAACACAAATATACCTTATTATAACACATACTTTTGATTTTTGAAAGTATTTCTTGATAATTTTCCCATTTCGTTGTATAATATTTGGAAAAGAACGGTTACAGGGAGGAAAAATTACGTTGAAACGATTAAAATATTTGGCTCAGCGCTTAGTGCACATGGATTACCGCCGGATGTTCCGCACGGTGGGACAAATCCACAAAAAAACCGGTCGTTCGCGTGTTTGGCTCTTTTGCGATATGGTAAAATGCGGCATCCGCTACGGCGCGGGCTACAACGACTACCGCTTGTGCGAGTTTTACAACCTCACACCCGAACAGCGCGCCACCTACGTCACGCGCGGAATCAACAACCGCTTGTTACAACTGCTCAATGACCACGCCTACGACCATTGCATGGCAGACAAGGCGGAGTTTAACCGTCTGTTTGCGAAATATGTGCGCCGCGGCTGGCTCGATATGCAAGAGGCGGATTTCGACACGTTTTGCGCGTTTATGGAATCCCACGAGGTGATTATTTCCAAACCGCTGGATGCGAATTGCGGGCAGGGCGTGGAAAAACTGGATAAAGCGGATTTTGCCGACCTGCGCGCGATGTATGACCACGTGCGCGCCGCCGGTGCGGGACTCATCGAGGAATGCGTCGTTCAGCACGAGGGCGTGTCGGCGCTCTATCCGTACGCGGTCAACACCTACCGCATTGTGACGGTGCTTACCGAGGGCGAAGCACACGTTGTGTATGCGTTCATCCGCATCGGCAACGGTGGCCACATCGTCGATAACATCAACGCGGGCGGGATGGCGGCACCCGTGGACGTGGAAACGGGCGTGATTCAGTACGCCGGTTTCGACAAAGACAGCATTTGCTACGACGTGCACCCGATGACGGGTTGCCCCATCGTCGGCTACCAACTGCCCTACTGGAAAGAGGCGGTGGCGATGTGCCTTGAAGCCGCCACCGTCGTTCCGCAACTCGGCTACATCGGCTGGGACGTGGCGATTGCTGCCGACGGCCCGCAACTCATCGAGGGCAACCAGTTCCCCGGCCACGACATTTTGCAAATGCCTCCGCATGTGCCGGATAAAATCGGTATGCTCCCGCGCTTCCGCGAGTTTGTCAAAGACATTTGAGCGAACAAAAAACAGCCTTTCTTTGAACGATACAAGAAAGGCTGTTTTTTTATATCTCTGTTTTTGCCAAATCCGCGAGTGCTCGCTCGGCAAGAGCGCCGTAGCGTTCGCGCTTGTCGCGGATGTGCGTGGCGAGCGGCGGCAACACGCCGAAATTCGCGCCCATCGGCTGAAAATCCTTATTTTCGGCGGCGATATAGGCGAACAGCGCACCCATCATCGTGGTGGGCGGCAGGGTGACAAGCGGCTCGCCTTTCACCGTTTTGGCGGCGTTGATACCCGCCAAAAGTCCCGATGCCGCCGACTCCATATACCCTTCAACGCCGGTCATCTGCCCCGCAAAAAAGAGGGTGGGTCGCGCACGAAACGCGAAGGTCGGGTCAAGCAACTCGGGCGAATTGAGAAACGTGTTGCGGTGCATCACGCCGTAGCGCATAAATTCCGCGTTTTTGAGGGCGGGAATCATCCCGAACACCCGTTTTTGCTCGGGGAATTTGAGATTGGTTTGAAACCCGACCAAATTATACAGCGTGCGTTCGCGGTTTTCGGCGCGCAGCTGCACCACCGCCCACGGGCGATGTCCCGTGCGCGGGTCGCGCAGTCCGACCGGCTTCATCGGGCCGAAACGAATGGAATCGCTCCCCCGCTTCGCCAGCACTTCAATGGGCATACACCCCTCGTATACCGACGGGTCGGCTTTGTCAAACCCGTGCACCGGCGCGACTTCCGCCTCGACCAGCGCCTTGTGAAACGCCTCGTATTCTTCCTTGTTGAGCGGGCAGTTAAGGTAGTCGCCCTCCGTTCCCTCGGCGGTGTCGTTGCCGTAGCGCGACGCGCAAAAGGAGGTGGCGGAATCGACACTCTCGGCGGTGACAATGGGCGCGGCGGCATCGTAAAAATGCAATCCCTCAAAGCCGCAAAGCCGCGCAATTTCGGCGGCGAGCGTGTCCGATGTCAGCGGGCCGGAAGCGACCACCACCACGCCGTCTTGCGGGATTTTCTCCACTTCTTCGTGACAAACGGTAATGAGCGGGTGCTCCGTGACCGCCTTGGTCACCGCTTTGGCAAACACCTCGCGGTCAACGGCAAGCGCGCCGCCCGCCGCCACCGCCGCTTCGTCCGCCGCAGGCAGACAAACGGAGCCGAGGCGGCGCATTTCTTCTTTTAAGAGCCCTGCCGCGCTGTCGATGCGGCGGGCTTTCAGGGAGTTGGAGCACACAAGCTCCGCCAAAAAATCGGTTTTGTGGGCGGGACTGCGCTTTTGCGGTTTCATCTCATAAAGCGTCACGGGCACACCGCGCTGTGCCGCCGCAAACGCGGCTTCACATCCGGCAAGTCCGCCGCCGATGACGACAATTCCCTGTTCCATTTCTCCACTCCCTCTGTCAACAAAAAAGGCGGTCGCGCCGCCTTTTTTCAAAATTTCGTATAGTAGGCGACTACCGTTTCCCGCTCACCGGTCACGGCGTTTTCGCCCTCAATCACCGCGCCGTTCAAACTCATCAGTTCGCTGCACTCCGCCGTTTCGGCATCACAGCGAAACACCTCTTTCGCATCGCACATCACGACGATGACCCCGTTTTTCACGTTGACCGCGCCGTTTTTTCCTAAAATCACCTCAACGGGACTGCCGTTTTCGTCCAGTTGCCGCCGCGCGGCATAGCGAATGGCGCGCCCGTTGAGTTTTTGTTGTAATTCAGTTGCCGCCGCCTGCTCGCGACGGCGCGAAAAGAACCCCATACGTCCGTTCCACTCCTCTCGGCGGTTTACTCCGCGTACTCGGACGAAATGCCGAAATACTCCTCGAAACACAGCCCTCTGTCGGTGATGTTTTGCGCCAACTCCTCGCCCACGTAGCGGATATGCCACGGCTCATACTGGTAGCCGGTCTGTTCCTCTTTGTCCGCGGGATAGCGGAGAATAAAGCCATATTCCGCGGCGTGCGCGGCAACCCACTTGCCCTCCGGCGTGTCGCCGAACGTGTCGGACACGTCGTTTAGGTCAATCGCCAAACCCGTTTGGTGCTCCGAAAAACCGGGCCGCGCCGAATAGCGGTCGGCGGCTTCCTGCCCGTCCTGCGCCACATAATTTTCGTACAACCGTTCTTGCGTCTCATACGAGCGAAAGCCGGATGCCTCATACAAAATCACGTCTTCCGCGCCCGCCGCCGCTTGCATGGCGGCAAACGCCTCGGCACATTCGTCCGTCAGTCCGCCGGGATGATAGTCGGCAGGCAGACCGTACGTTTTGTTGACCACCGGCACGCCGCCGACAAAGGTTACCCCGTCGCGCGTTTCGATTTCATAACCGTTTTCGGTCAATGTTGTTTCCGCCGGCAAGGGCTCCTCGGTGGTTTTTGCGGTCGTTGCCGCCGCGGTTGTCGGCGCGGTCGGGTCGTTTGAGGCGGTTTTTTTGCGGTCGCAACCACGCGACAGCACCAGCACGAGCACCACCACGGCGACCAGTAAAATCAATACCGTAATGGCATTTTGTTTGCGCCGCCGCCGACGGGAAGCCGCCCGCGCGGCACGGCGTTGTTTCGGAGTTTTTGCCGCCATGGTGTTCACCTCTTTTCAGGAAAATTCAAAAAACGGGAACGATAAAAACAAAGTCAAGAGCGGGTCGCCGAAGCGTTTTCGCCCTTTTCGCGCACAATCAGCCGCACGGGTGTTCCCTCAAGTCCGAACGTCTCGCGGATGCGATTTTCGATGTAGCGCTGATAGGAATAGTGGAACAAATCCGCCCGGTTGACAAAGCAGACAAACGTAGGCGGTTTGGTCGATGCCTGGGTCATATAGTAGATGCGCAGTCGCCGCCCTTTGTCCGTCGGCGGTTGCACCCGCGCGGTCGCATCGGCGAGCACGTCGTTGAGCATACCGGTGGAAATGCGCATGGTGTTTTGCTCGCGGACGTACTGAATCAGTTCAAACAAGCGGTCAAGCCGCTGACCCGTTTTGGCGGAAATGAAGATGAACGGCGCGTAGGACATAAAACTGAAATCGTTTTCCAACTTTTTGCGCATTTGGTCCATCGTGTGGGTGTCTTTTTCCACCGCATCCCACTTGTTGACGGCGATGATGCACGCCTTGCCCGCTTCGTGGGCAAGGCCCGCCACCTTGCTGTCCTGCTCGGTGAACCCCTCCACGCCGTCAATCATAATCACGCACACGTCGGCGCGTTCAATCGCCATTTGCGCGCGAAGAATACTGTATTTTTCCACGTCGGAATCGACGCGGCTCTGGCGGCGAAGTCCCGCGGTGTCGATAAAGATAAAGTCGCCGTGCGCGTTCGAAACGGGGGTATCGAGCGCGTCGCGCGTCGTACCCGCCACGTCGGAAACGATACTGCGGTCAAAGCCGACAATTTTGTTGACGAGCGAACTTTTGCCCGCATTCGGCTTGCCAATCACCGCCACGCGAATCGGCTCGTCGGCGCCGTCGGTTTCTTCCTCCTCCGGCGGGAAATGCGCAATCACCGCATCGAGCAAATCGCCGGTACCGTGACCGTGCACCGAGGATACCGCAATCGGGTCGCCGAGACCCAAATTGTAAAATTCATAAAAATCCGCCGACGGCGCGCCGAGCGTGTCGCATTTGTTGACACAAAGCACAATCGGCTTGCCGCTTTTTTGGAGCATCGCCGCCACATCCGCGTCGTTGGCGGTCACGCCGGAACGCACGTCGGTTACCAGCACAATCACGTCCGCCTGGTCAATGGCGAGTTGCGCCTGCTCCCGCATTTTGGAGAGCATCGGCTCGTCGGTGCGCGGCTCAATACCGCCGGTATCGGCAAGCAAAAAGCTCCGCCCGCCCCACTCACACGGGGCAAAAATGCGGTCGCGCGTCACGCCGGGCGTGTCTTTGACAATCGCCAAGCGCTGACCGATTAACTTATTAAACAGGGTGGATTTGCCCACGTTCGGGCGGCCAACCACCGCCACAATGGGTTTTGCCATACGCTCCACCTTCCTTTCAAAAACTTAAAACCATCCGAGAAATTCACGCCAGCAACGCCGCGACAAACTCCTCACCCGACCCGTCGGTAACGACTACTTCCGCCGCAAGTGCGGTTGCCACATCGTCCACCGACACGTCATCTAAAAACAAATCGCCCTCGCGCCGCAGCATCGACGTGGGAATAAGCACTCGGCTCCCGCACGCGCCTTTCAGTTGCGCAATAAGGTCGCCGCCGGTCACCAGTCCCGCCACGGTGATACTCTCGCCGAAAAAGTCGTTGCGAATGGGTTTGACCTCCGCTTGAAGCGACGGGAATTTCTCTTTCACCGCGGCAACACATTCCGCAATCAGCGGTGCGGCAAGCGTGCCCGTTGCCACCGTTTTGGTCGCCGTCGGCGATGCCGTTTCGGTGGCGGCAAGGGCGGTCAAAACCTCACTTTTGAAAAGGGCGCTCATCCCGACACCGTTTTCGAGCTGATGCAGTTCGCCGTACTTGGAAAGGGCGGGAATCGGGCGGCCCGCGAGCGCGTACCACTCATCCGACGCATAAAAGAGTCGGTCGCCGCACTCTTGTTCCATCCGATTGGCGACCGCTTCGATGCGGTCGATGGTATCGGCGGCTTCGGCGGCGGTAAACAGCCGTAAAGGGGTAAGCCCTTCCCTATGTTTTGTGAGTCCCACCGGCACCGCCGCCACACTTTGCAGCGCCGGACGGTAGGCAAGCAGGTCGTTGAGTGTGCGAGAAAGGCTGTCTCCGTCGTTATATCCGGGCACAAGCACCAGTTGCACATTGAGCGAAAGTCCCGCATCCGCGAACCGCTGTAAAGCGGAAAGACTTTCCCCCGCAAAACGGTTGTTCATCATCTTGCACCGCAGTTCCGGGTCGGTCGTATGCACCGACACGTTGACGGGGCTGATGTGCATCGCAATCATCCGCTCAATTTCGTGCTCCGTTAGGTTCGTCAGGGTAACGTAGTTGCCGAACAAGAAGGAAAGGCGGCTGTCGTCGTCCTTAAAATAGAGGGTCTCGCGCATCCCTTTCGGCAACTGGTCGATAAAGCAAAAGACACAGTTGTTGCGGCAAGACCGTTGCTTGTCCATCAAATAGGTGTCAAAGAGCAGTCCCGGCTCCTCCCCTTCGGGCAGGCGCAGTTTCACCGTGCGGACTTTTTTCGGGGTTTTCACGGCAAGGGTCAGCCGCTCCTCGGTGACGTAAAACCGATAGTCGAGCACGTCGGCGATGTCGTGCCCGTTGACGGACAACAATTCGTCCCCTGCGTGAATACGTTTTTTCGCCGCCGGACTTTTCGGCTCTACGCCGGAAATCAAAACAGACACGGTCTCACCCCTTTTCCTTTTTTCGTGCGTTTTCCGCTTTTTTCGCACGTTTCCATTCAAAAAGAAAGGGAGGAATATTTACATACTCCTCCCCGTTTCGTGTGGATTATTTTTCCTCGATTTTGACAACCTGTTTGCCGTTGTAATAACCGCAACTGGGGCAAAGTCGATGCGTGCGTTTGTATTCGCCGCAGTTCGGGCACTTCATCAGAGCCGGAGCATCCATTTTCCACAGGTTATTGCGACGTTTGTCGCGTCTTGCTTTCGAACTTTTTCTCGCCGGTACCGCCATGTCAGCACCTCCTCTTAGATTTTGCCATGTATGTTCTGTCAGCTGAGGTAGTCTGCCAAAGCCGCCAGACGCGGGTCAATCGTTTTGCCGGAGCACCCGCATTCTCCCTCGTTGAGGTTTTTTCCGCAAGAGGGACACAAACCCCGACAATCCTCGCGACACAGAGTTTTGGTCGGCAATTCCATCCAAATTTCTGCTCTTACCACGTCGTCCAAATCGAGCATAAACTGCTCGACCACGACGAGGTCGTCGCTTTCGTTTTCGGTTGAGGTCACAAGCACGCGCTCGATAGAAAACGAGCCTTCGTGCACCGTGGGAGTCAGGCATCGGTCGCAGGCGCCGTCCATTCGGTAGGACACGTCGGCACGAAGCAACACGACACTTCCCGCACCGTCCACCGTTCCCGAAACCGTAACCGGCTCTTTGAACGGGCAACTGCCTTGAAATTCAAAGTCGGAGAAATCCAACTTGTCCTCAATCGGCAGGTGCGGTGCGGCGCCCGTAAACACGGAGCGCACATCCCATTTCATACGTTCCAACCTCCTTTTTTCACAGGCCAAAGCGTATGGCTCTCAGACACGATGAACATTATATACTATTCTTACTCGGTTTGTCAACACTTTCTTGCGTTTTTTGCGGATTTTTTTACGGGGTTTCCACCCGTGCAGGGGAACCCGCCCGCAACGCCGCCGTAAAATCGGCTATCGTGCGGATTTCGCCGTCCAAAAACACACCGCCGCGCGCCAAATCCTCCCACTCGTGAAAATCCGAGCCGGAGAGCATAAGCAGCCCGTTTTGGCGGGCAAACGCCTGCGCCGTCTCGTTGCGCGATTGGTGGCGCGGGTTGCCGTTATACACCTCCACGCCGTCAAGCAGCGCGGGGTCAAGCCGCTTCAAATGCGGGCGAAACGGGTGCGCTTGCACCACCATCCACCCATGCTCATGCGCGAGCGCGCAAAATTCCCGCGGGTCAAGGTCGGGCAACTGCGGCAAATCGACCACGTCTTGCTCCGAAAACCCGTACACGAGATAGTCCTCCGACGAGTCGCGGCACCGCCACTCCATTCCGAGCAGGACGGTCAGTCCCACACGCTCTCCCTCCGCTTTTGCCGTGCGGTAGCCGGAAAGCCACGCTTCCGCTTTCGCGTTCCAGTTGCCCGACAAGCGGTCAAAAAAGCCGAAATAGTAGTGGTCGGTCACAACGATACCGTCGTAGCCTTTCTCTTTGTACGCCCGCACGCCGTCCACCGCCGAAACGGAGCCGCAAACGCTTGTCTCCGCGGTGTGAAAGTGGGTTTCAAACAAACTGCGCAAACGAATTACGCCTCCCCGTTTTCCACCCGACGAACACGCACAAACGGCGTGTGCTGGTCGTCCTGACCGGCGGGGTTGTCACGGATGACTTCCGCCAAAAAGTCGTCGGTAAACGCTTCGAGCGAGGGCGATTTTCCGAGGATTTCCACGTTCAGGTCGTTGGCATCCACAATCGTGGTTGCCACGCCGGTCGCCTCCTCAATCTGTTTGCAGACGCCGTTCGGGTCTTTCGGAAGAAGCACCGCGAGCGTATGGTAGATTTCAAAGGAGGAGTGGCTGTAAAATCCGTCGATGCCCGCCACTTCCTGACCGACAATTTTGTAAAAGACACCGCGCTTGCCGAACAACCGCGCCACCACATGGCAGGTGCACGCCCACAAAATGAGCGGCAAACCTTTCATATCAATGGCTAATTGCAGTTTGTACGGCTCGTCCATCGCGATGCCGTGGTTGTTGCTGGTCGCAAATTTCGAGAGGAACTTCGCCCAAAATCCCAACTTGACGTCTTTCATCTCAACGGTGTTATCCTGGCACATCGAGACGATTTTTTCCGACACCGTGACGAAATCACCCGGTTTGCACACCGGCACAAGATAACGGCGCACGACGGCTTCGTAATCCTCACCCCGTTCGATAAAATGGGTTTGGATGGCGGCGCGGTCATAGGCGACCCCGTCCACCTCGCGAATGCCGGACGGAAAAAGGCTGACGTCGCCCTCCTTCACGGGGAGGACGACATCAGCGGGATTTTCTGACGGTTCCACAGCGGCAAATGCCGCGGTATTTTCAGTCATAACACTACTTCCTTGTTGTGTACCGTTTACAGTTCTTCCACAAATTGATGGACGTTTTCCGGAATTTCTTCCTTATCCGCCGAAACGGAGAGCACCATATTCGTCGAGACTTTGTCGCCGAGCGCCGCCAATTTCTCGATGAACGCACCAAACGCCGCCATATCGCCGCCGATTTTCAGCGTCTGGTCAACAAACACGTCGGTGATGTCGTAGTTGCCGGCGAACAAACCGGCGATGAAGCCGTACAGCGCGTCGAAGCCGGTAATGCCGTACTCCTCGGCGACCGCCAAACGGGTCTTGTGGTTAAGGTTAAAGGTCAGGGTTTCGCCTTTTTCGATAAACACGACGTTGCCTTTCGAGGCGACCGTCGCTTCCTCGCACATTGCGACGAGGCGTTTGGTTTTGCCGGAGCCCTTTTTACCCAGAATTAACGTGATCATAGTTTTTCCTCCTACACTTTTGGTTATCTGCAAACCGCGCAAAGCGCGGACAATGCCTTTTATAAATCCTGCTGTTTGCGTGTGTTTACGCCGACGGCTCAGCGCATCCGCCGTTCCAGTTCGCGGCGGCGCGTCTCAAATCCCGGCCGACCGAGCAGCGCGAACATATTGCGTTTGTAGCCCTCCACACCCGGCTGGTTAAAGGGGTTGATGCCGAGCATATACGCGGAAATCGCGCACGCTTTCTCGAAGAAATAGAAGAGGTAGCCGAGGTGGTCTTCCGTGGCGGCAGGCACCGTCAACAGCAAACTCGGCGTGCCGCCGTCCATGTGCGAGAGAAGCGCGGACAACAGCGCGGTGCGGTTGATGTCGTGAATGGTTTTGCCGGAGAGGTAGTTGAGGCTGTCGAAGTTGTCGGCGGCAAATTCCACACCGAGCAGGTTGGCGGGTCGGTCAAACATCACCGCCGTTTCAAACAGAAGCGGCGTGCCCTGCTGAATAAACTGCCCGATGGAGTGCAAATCGGTCGTGAAAATAGCGGTAGTCGGGAACAACCCTTTGCCGTTTTTGCCCTCGCTTTCGGCAAACAACTGTTTCCACCACTCACCCAGTTGCACGCAACGGGGTTCGCCGCTGACAAGCAGTTCCACCGAGCGGCCCTTTTGCATCAACAAATGGCGGGACGCGGCGTAGCGATAACAGGGGTTTTGGAACAGATACGGCGTGTGCAATTCCTCCGCCGCCAGGGCGGCACCCGCCATAATGGCGTCAATATCGCCGCCGGCAACCGCAATGGGAAGCAGACCCACCGCGGTAAGCACCGAAAAGCGCCCGCCGATGTTGTTCGGGACAACAAAACTCTCGTATCCTTCGCGGTCGGCAAGGGCTTTAAGCACCCCTTTGGAGCGGTCGGCGGTCACGTAAATGCGTTTGCGCGCCTCCTCCGGCCCGACCATACGGATAAGGTGGTCACGGAAAATGCGGAACGCCACACCCGGTTCCACCGTCGTTCCCGATTTCGAGATGACGTTAATGGAAATGCGCTTGCCGGCGCAAAGCCGCAACGTCTCCTGAATATCGAACGCGGACAAACTGTTGCCGACAAAATAAATGTCGGGCGTGGTTTTTTCAATGGAATTGTAAAAACTGGTTTTCAAGAATTCAATCGCGGCGCGCGCACCGAGATACGACCCGCCGATTCCGATGACGATAAGCGCATCGGACGTTTCGCGAATACGCTGTGCCGCCGCGCGGATTTGTTCCAGCTCGTCGCGATCGTAATCGGTGGGCAGAGACAACCAACCAAGATATTCACTTCCGGCGCCGCGACGGCTGTGCAGCAGTTCGTGCGCCTCGGTCACGCGGGGTTGGATGTTTTCCCAATCCTCCGCGTCGATAAAGCCTTTGGTATATTGAGTTTCAAGAGAAATTGCCAAGCCTTTCACCATCCACTTGTTGTTCTCGCCAATATGCTCACTTGTATTTTACAATATTTTCTTGCCGTTTGCAACCTTTTCGCCAAAACTTTTTCGTCTTTTTTACACAATCGCCGCCCAAAGCCGGCAAAGAGCGGTCGAAAGGGTCATACGCGCCACCGCTTCACGCGCTTTGACGGGCGTTTCGGACAATACCTCGTCCCCGCGTTTCACCGTCACCGTGCCCACCGTTTCGCCTGCCGCTACCGGCGCTTCCACCGTGGATTTCAAGGTCAAATGACAAGAAATCTTTTTCTCCTCGCCCTTTTTGCACAACACCGGCGACAAAATGGGCCGCGCCGGCATCACTTGCCGCGTTACCCCGTGCCGCACCGCAACAGCGGTCAAATCACCCTCGTTCACCGACGGAGTAAACAGCGCGTAATGCGAAAATCCGTAATCGAGCATCGACCGCACGCCCGCAAACCGCTCGTCGGTGGAAGCGCACCCGAGTGTCACGGCGCAAAGCCGCATTCCGTCCCGCTCCGCCGTGCCGGCAAGACAATGCCCTGCCGTCGCGGTCGTACCCGTTTTAAGCCCCGTCGCGCCCTTATAAAACCGCACCAACTTGTTGGTGTTGACAAGCGAACTTTTGCCGCCGCGCAACGTGTCCATCCAAATGGTCGTGTATTGCGTGATGCGCTCGTGCTTCATCAGTTCCCGTGCCATCGTGCTGACGTCCCGTGCGGTAGACAGCGCCGTGTCGTCCAGTCCGCAACAGTCGTGAAACTCCGTGTGGGTCATCCCGAGTTCTTTCGCCCGCTCATTCATCCGCATCACAAAGCCGTCCACCGACCCCTCTAAATGCTCCGCCATCATAGCGCAGGCATCGTTCGCCGACACCACCGCAATCGCTTTCAGCAGGTCGTCGGCGGTCATCGTCTCGCCCGGTTCCAGCCAAATTTGCGAGCCGCCGTATTTCGCCGCCTCGGGCGAGCAAGTCACCACGTCGGTCGGCGCAAGTCGCCCGTCGTCCATCGCTTCCATAATGAGCAGTAAGGTCATAATTTTCGTCACCGACGCAATAGGAAGCGGCGCATCCGCATCCTTTTCAAAAAGCACCGTCCCCGTGTCCATTTCAATAAGAATATTGCCCTTTCCGCCAACTGTCGGCGCACCGTCCGTCGATGCCGATGCCGCCGTTTCCGCCCATTTCGGTGCATCCGCACCGGTAATTAAGGCGTTGACGTCTTCCCCCGCTTCCGTCTCCACAAGCCACGTTTGCGCGCTGACACACAGCGAAAACACCACCGTCAATAAGAGGCATATCGCCGCTTTCCACACCGATTTCATACCCATCGCCCTTTCCTCTAATCTAAAAAAGTATATGCCGTCTTGCGCCAAAGCATACCCCGTTTTTCCCCACCGTTCATAGGGTGCGACAACTTTTCATCGGAATCCCGCAAAAAAGACTTGCAATCTGCAAAAAGTCGTGGTACAATACTTCTCGCAGTCATTTCCGGGTGTAGCGCAGATTGGTAGCGCGCTTGAATGGGGTTCAAGAGGCCGCAGGTTCGACTCCTGTCACTCGGACCAACAAAAAAGTCTCTTTTGTCTACCGACAAAAGATACTTTTTTGAATGATGTTTGCCTTCGGCAAATGGTGTTGGCTTCGCCAATGATGTCGCTATCGCTAATGATGTGTGGCTACGCCACATTTTATGGCAAACATCGCATCATTGCGAACGGAGTGAGCAACATCATTTCGGAGCGCAGCGACGAAACATCATTAGCCGCATAGCGGCGGCATCATTGACTTTTCAATGAAAATGCAGTATAATTATGTATGGATTGGAGGTAATGTCTATGAAAGAAAACAAACTTGCAGATATGTCTATGTCTTTCTCCGTTCAGATCATCAACCTTGTAAAAGATCTGAAAGCTAAGCACGAATCGGTAATCTCCAATCAAATCGGGCGTTCCGGCACTTCCATCGGTGCGAATATATACGAAGCAAATTATGCACAAGGTACAAAAGATTTTATATCAAAACTCGAAATCGCTCTTAAAGAAGCAAGCGAAACCGGATATTGGCTTGAGCTATTATTTCGCACAAATTATATTGATGAACAGACTTATAAAACTCTGAGTGAGCAATGTACATCCATTCGCATTATGCTGATTGCATCTTGCAAAACGGTAAAGAGTAAACTATAATAATACGCACAAAAATATGCCATAATGCTTCCGAAAGTCCAAAAATAGGAAGGTATACTATGACGGAACAAGAACTAATGAAATTAACCCCGGGTGAATTGACAGATTTGGGAATATGCCCTACCTGCTTTAACAGAAAGCATAATGGTGCATTATACGGCGACAACAGTGATAAACTTCTATATGAAGACGAGGACATAGAATGCTTTTTTGTCAGAAATCCGAGAGCCGACGGTCATATGTGTATTTCAACAATAGCACATTATCATGACATGAGTGAAGCACCCGATTCAATCAATGAAAAAATTATCCGTTATGCAAAATGCTTTATGAACATTATCAAAGATGTATATCAGTGTGAGCGGGTATATATATGCAGTATGTGTGATGGGCTTAATAATCATTATCATATTCAGCTGATTCCCAGATACAGCCGTGAGGATCGGGGCAGTAAAAACTTTGTAAAGCCAAGGAAAGAGTATGTATATGACGAAGAAAAGTTTAATGCCGTAAAAAATCGGATTTTAGAATATAGCAAAACTCATCTGTGATTCCCGGTTTGCCGAGATGTAACTTTTGGTCGTACTTACCTTGAGAATGTACCTTTTGGTCGCTTTTAGACATCAAAGAAACCTCTTTTGTCTACCAAGGCAAAAGAGGTTTTTGCTATAAAACTACAAATGAAAGGAATGATAGCAAAATGGTAGAAATAGCACGGGACAATTATATCTTCTCTGTAGATATTCAGCAAACGGAGAAATACTATCAGAGCAATTCTATCTGCACATGTGTCCACTGCCAATATCTACATTCCAATATCCGAGGTAAATATCCGGAATTGGAAGCGTTCCTTTCTGATTTTGGAATAGATGTTTCAAATTTTGATGAAGCGGGTCCCATAGAACTGGACGGAAGCTATCTGTATACTTTTATTGGGTATACTGTTTGCGGCAAGCTTGTCAATTCCACGGGAAATGACATCATCATTCGTGGCTCTAATGATATAAGAATTGGAGTGGATCCCGGGTTTGCATTTCCAAATAGTCAAGAAAGGGATTACTTTTCACTAACGGTATTTGGCCTTTCTCTTGATTGCGAAACAGCAAGAGAATTCCGAACAAAACCATTTACGGATTCTTTTCGGTTAAAAATGAAAAGCCTTTTTGGAAAACACACTTGATATGGTGTACTTTTGTGTTTTCTTGCCTTGAAAAATGTACCTTTTGGTCGTTCTTTCACAAGAAAAAAGCCTTCGACATTTGTCGAAGTCTTTTTTCGCAGAAATATATCACAATTTGCGCGAGCAAATTATATCACATCGGCGAAGCCGATAGTTCACTTTTTGAATTGTTTTATATG
>JAZRYM010000026.1:0-3198 GCA_045600765.1 Acutalibacteraceae bacterium
GCCTTACTCTTTTTCTCTCGGCTCGCCAGCCACAGCGTTGCCGCAAGCAACAAAACACACAGCGCGAGCGCGGCAAGCGCGGGAAGCCCGCAACCGACAAGCAGATACCCGACCGCGCACACCGCCGCCACCGTAGCCGCATAGGGCAACTGCGTCTCGACGTGGCGGATATGCGGGCACGCGGCACCGGTCGAGGACAAAATCGTGGTATCGGAAATGGGCGAGCAATGGTCGCCGAACACCGAGCCGGAAAGGGTCGCGCCGAGAAGCGGAATTCGCCACACCGCCGTCGCGGGCGAGGCACAAATCATAGTAACAATCGGGATGAGAATACTGAACGTTCCCCACGACGTCCCCATCGAAAACGCCATCGCCGCCGCCACCGCAAAGAGCAACAACGGCAAGAACGAGAGCGGAAGCGGCGTATCGGCGATAAAGCCGGAGATAAACGCGCCGGTGCCGATAAGGTCGTGACACACCCCGCTCAAAGTCCACGAAAGGATTAAAATAAGCATAGGCGGAACGATACTGCCTACCCCTTTGACGACCGATTTTGCAAAGTGTTTCAAAGTCATCAGTTTGCGCGGCAAATACAGCGCCGCCGCACAAAGAAGCGCCGCGAGCGCGCCGAGAGTAAAACCCTTTGTCGGGTTTTCGCCAATCGCCTCCGTAAACGGCACACCGGCAAAAAATCCGCCGACATACCCCATTCCGAGCACCGAGCAGACAATCAGCGCCACGATGGGAAGTACAAGGTCAATCACCCGCCCGCGCGGGTTGACGACGGGCGGCGGGGTTTCTTCGTCGTTTCGGAGGCAAGCTTCCTCCGCCCGTTTCATCCGCCCGAAATCCCGACCGGTCAAGCAGAAAAACAAGAGCGCCGCCAAGGTCAGCCACGCATAAAAGTTGTAGGGAATGGTCGCCAAAAAGGCGGAAAATCCACCGTCACCCACCTCGCTTGCAATGGCGACCGCCCAACTGGACACCGGCGCAATAATGCATATCGGCGCGGCGGTGGAATCCAAAATATACGCCAATTTCTCGCGCGAAAGACGGAATTTGTCGAAAATCGGGCGCATCACGGTACCAACCGTAAGGCAATTAAACCCGTCGTCGATGAAAATGAGTATTCCGAGAAGCACCGCCGCCAATCCGGCGCCGCGCTTCGATTTGAGCCGCTTTTCCGCAAAGCGACCGTAGGCTTCACTCCCGCCCGATTCGGACACGAGCATCACCACCGCCCACAAGAGCGCCAAAAACACAATCATATACACGTTGGCGGCGATTTTCGATGCCGCCGTATCAAAGAGCACCATCACGATATAGCGCAGAGAATGTCCGCCCGCCACCGCATAAATCACCGTGCCGGAGAACAGGCCCAAAAAGAGCGAACTGTATACCTCTTTGGTCAAAAGCGCCAGCGTAATCGCGAGCAGCGGCGGCAACAAAGAGATAAGACCAGTTTGTATAAGCCCATATTCCATACGAAAACTCCTTTCGTCGGGATGCGTTGTAACGCTACCAGTATATCACCTTTTTCCCCGTTTCACAACCTTTTTACACAAAAAGTCCCGGCAACAGTGAACTGCCCCAAATTGTGCAGACAGTACAAAAAGCCCCCTATTGCAGGGAAATATAATATTGACAAATGCTGGTTTCTTTGTTATGCTATGTGCAGAGTATAGATGAATTGATTTATATAGGTCACACACATCTATACTATAGGATAATCAAGCGTAAGTGCGATGTTATGAAGGAGTGGATTGTATGAAAATGTCAAAGAGGTTTCTTAGTTTGTTGGTGTGCGTCTGTATGTTTTGCGTTACATCTTTTGCCAGTCTCTGCGTTTCTGCGGAAGCGAGAGTCTCGGATGGAGTTGTTACAAGACGCGCAATTGTAATGAGTGCTCCTTACGAGAATTTTGTTTTTGAGAATACGCACGACCAAATGATAAATGCGTTCACTCAATCTCAAGCTGGTATCAGCACTTGCTACTCATATGAGCAGTTGCCGAACGGAAGTAAAGCTGCTTTTTTGGGGGCGATAACATCTAGCTTGAAATATGGAATAAATGCAGCGGATGCAGATGATGTCAGTTACGTATATATTAATGCACACGGAAACAGCGATAACCGAGGTAGTTTGTTGGCAATAAATGGAGCAAATGTTGGCGTCCATCTTTATATGGACGAGCTGAAAGATGTTCTTGATACTATTCCAGGACACATCATTTTAATGATTGATTCCTGTCATTCTGGTGGAGCAATTCGTCAAGATAATGGTGACGTAAGTAAAAAAAACGACTATGCGCAAAAAATGTTGAGAGAGTTTTTTAATTCTTCAGAGGATAATCGTTCCGCAGAGTTCAACGGCGATAACAAGTACACGGTGCTATGTTCTTGTCTGCCTACACAGCTTTCATACTCCTCATTCGGCAATGGAAGCTATTCCTATGCAAGTTATGCTTGGGCACTTGGGTTTGGATGGAATATATACTATCAGCAGATGAATATAAATCATTCTTGGTTTGCTGATAACAACGGCGATTTTATTCTTACCATTTCCGAAATGTATGATTATGCGGAAAACATTATTCAACTTCAAATGGGATACTCTGACGGACAGAATATGTGCTATTATTCGGCGAGCGATTATTATTCTTTGTTTTACAAGTCTCCCACAGGTACAACCTATGCAAATCCGCTGGGTGATGTAAATCAAAATGAATTTATCACCTCAGAGGATGCTGAGCTCATCCGTCAATATGCTGTTGGGATGATATCTTTGACTACAAGGCAGCAACAACTTGCGGATATGAATAACAGTGGAACAGTTAACCTTGCCGACTATTTGGCTCTTATACAATACATTAGCGCAATGGATTAAATCTCCCAAAAGGAGTATTATTTTCAAAAAGGAGAGTTTTCTATGAAAAAACTGTTTTGTGTGTTGACGGTCGTTTCGGTTATTGCTCTGTGTTTCGGAGCGTTCGCCGTTTCCGCAACCAAAGAGCAGGATGAGCAAATCCTTGTCGGCGGAAATGCCGAGCCGACGGCGACCGCTTCCGCGACAAATGCCGAGCCGGTGATGCTCGGCGATGCGAATGGCGACGGCGCGGTCAATATGAAGGACGTGCTGATGCTTCGGGCGTTTCTCTGTGGACATATCAACTTTGATAAAGAGGAAAACGTGTGGGTG
>JAZRYM010000027.1:0-3493 GCA_045600765.1 Acutalibacteraceae bacterium
GTCACGCCGCTGTGGCGCTCGCGCGCGAAAGCGGTCAACTTCGGCATCGTCTACGGCATCGGCGCACACTCGCTTGCGGAGGATTTGTCCGTCACCTACGGCGAGGCGAAACGCTACATCGAAGCCTATTTTGACAAATACGGCGCAATTACCGCGTTTATGGACGGGCTTGTGACAAGCGCCCGCGAAAAAGGCTACGGCGAGACGTTGTTCGGTCGCCGTCGCCCGCTTCCCGAACTCGCCTCGTCGAATCATATACTCCGCGCGTTCGGCGAGCGTGCCGCCCGCAATATGCCCATTCAGGGCACGGCGGCGGACATCATCAAAATTGCCATGATTCGGGTGGAAAACCGCCTGAAAGCGGAGGGACTCGCGGCAAAACTCATCTTGCAGGTGCACGACGAACTGATTGTCGAAACCCCGCGCGCGGAAGCGGAGCGCGTTACCACTCTTTTAGCAGAAGAAATGGAACACGCGGTATCCCTCTCGGTGCCGATGGCGGTGGATGCCCACGTCGGCGAGACGTGGTTTGACGCCAAAGGCTGATGGTAATCTGATGGCAACCTGTTTTTACCCATTTTAAGAGAAATCAAGAGAAACGAGGTGCGAAAATGCCCTTTTTGCCCGTCACAAAAGAAGAAATGACCGCGCGCGGCTGGGACACGGCGGACATCGTGTATATCACGGGTGATGCCTACGTAGACCACCCGAGTTTCGGCGTATCCATCATCTCGCGCGTGCTGGAACACGCGGGCTATCGCGTGGCAATTTTGCCGCAACCGCAAGGGCTCGCCGACGTAAAACGCTTCGGTCGCCCGCGCCTCGGCTTTTTTGTCACGGGCGGCAACATCGACTCGATGGTGGCGCACTACACCGCCGCCAAACGCAAACGGTCGGAGGATGCCTACTCTCCCGGCGGAAAAGCGGGTCTGCGCCCCGACCGCGCGGTGCTCACCTATTGCCGGTGGGTGCGCGCGGCATACGGCGACGTGCCGCTCGCCATCGGTGGGCTGGAAGCCTCGCTCCGCCGCTTCGCCCACTACGATTACTGGGACGATGCGGTGCGGCCCTCCCTCCTTGTGGACAGCGGCGCGGATATTCTCATGTTCGGTATGGGCGAAAAACACGCAGTGGAGATTGCCGACCGCTTAAACGCGGGCGAATCCCCCGCCACTATGACCGATATTTTAGGCACGTGTGTCGCCATTCCCGTGAAAGAATACACCCCGCGCCCGTGCGTGGAATGTGCGCCGTATGAAACGGTGAAAACGGATAAAAAGCAATACGCGATTTCCTGCCGCAAGCAACTGGACGAGCAGGACGCGGTGCGCGGCAAGCCGGTCATTCAGCGCCACGGCAACGTGATTGTCGTCCAAAACCCGCCGATGCCGCCGCTGTCGCAAGCGGAAATGGACGCGGTGTACGCCCTGCCCTATATGCGCGACTATCACCCGATGTACGAGCCGATGGGCGGCGTTCCCGCTATCAAAGAAGTCAAATTCTCCTTAACCCACAACCGCGGGTGTTTCGGCGCGTGCAATTTCTGCTCCATTGCCTACCACCAAGGCCGCGCGATTTCCACCCGCAGCGAACAATCGCTCCTCGACGAGGCAAAACTGCTCACCACCCTGCCCGATTTCAAAGGCTACATCCACGACGTCGGCGGCCCCACCGCCAACTTCCGCCATCCCTCGTGCGACAAACAGCAAACGGCGGGTCTGTGCAAGGGCAAAAAATGCTTGGCGCCCACCGTTTGCCCCGCCCTCAAAGCCGACCACACGGAATACCTCCACCTGCTTCGGCGATTGCGCGCACTCCCAAAAGTGAAAAAGGTGTTTATCCGCTCGGGTATCCGCTTTGACTACCTGCTCTCCGACCCGGACGAAAGTTTCTTCAAAGAACTGGTCGCGCACCATATCAGCGGGCAACTGAAAGTCGCGCCGGAGCATTGCTCGGCGGCGGTGCTGTCCAAAATGGGCAAACCCGCGATTGACTCCTACCGCCGTTTCCAAAAACGGTTTTACGAACTGACCAAATCGGCGGGAAAAGAGCAATATCTCGTGCCCTATCTGATGTCCTCCCACCCGGGAAGCACGATAAACGATGCGATTGAACTGGCGTTGTTCCTCAAAAAAGAGGGCTTGCGCCCCGAGCAAGTGCAGGACTTTTACCCCACGCCGGGCACCATTTCGACTTGTATGTTTCACACGGGACTTGACCCGTATACGCTCGAACCCGTTTTCGTCCCGCGCACCCCGAAAGAAAAGGCGGAACAGCGCGCCCTGCTCCAATATTTCCTGCCGCAAAACCGCCAAATCGTGCTTTCCGCCCTCAAAAAAGCGGGTCGCACCGATTTAATCGGCACGGGCCCAAACTGCCTTGTAAAACCCGACCCGAGCGCGGCAAAAGCGCCCAAAAAACCGACGGCAAACAAGAAAAAACCGACGAAAAATCGCCGTCGCTGAATACATCGCCAAAATCCCGCCCATACTGTGAGCATCCGAAAGGAAGTTTGACAGAATGGACGGGATTTTTTTATGGAAAAACATCGAATTTTACGCGCCCTTTGCGGCGGATTGTGCCTTTGCCTTTGTCTGTCGGTTTGCGGCTTTGCGGGAGAAGTAGACGACTTGCGCTCGCGGGTGTTGCGACTACATATCCTCGCAAACTCGGACAGCGACGTTGACCAGGCGGTGAAACTGAAAGTGCGCGACGCGGTGGTGGAAGAATGTGCCGGTCTGCTCGACGGCGCCGAAAACGCCGACGATGCCGCCGCCCTCGCGACGGCGCAACTGGATGACGTGTGTGCCGTGGCGCGGCGCGTGTTGCGCGAGCAGGGCGCCGACTACGACGTGACCGCCGAGGTAACCGAGACGTATTTCCCGACACGGGTATATGACGACGTGACCCTGCCCGCCGGACGGTATCAGGCGGTGCGCCTGCTGCTCGGCGAGGGCAAAGGGCATAATTGGTGGTGCGTGCTGTTTCCGCCTCTTTGCGTGTCGGCGGCAACCGATAAAAAGACCACCGCCGACGTGCTCACCCCGGCGGAAGACGACCTTGTCACCGCCGCCCCGCGGTATAAAATGAAATTCAAAGTGGTCGAATGGTGGGAAGATTGGTTCGCATAACGGGTTTTGCACCCACCGACGACTACGCACCACCGGCGCACCGACTGACGGCGTGCGTGTAGGGGACGGCGCCCTCACGCGCACCTCTTCACTTTTCACTCTTCACTTTTCACTCTTCACTTTTCCGCACCCACCTACGGCTACGCACAAAACGCGGTGTAGGGACCGGCGCCTCGACGTCCCTTTGTGGGATTCCGCACCAAACCCGCCCGCCACCGCCCGGCTCCCCTGTGTAAGGGGAGCTGGACAGGTTATCATTTGAAGTGCAACACTAAGAAAAAAGGAGACAATGTAACTCACATAGTGTAAAATGTTAGTGACCAAACAAACAAATTACGAGGTGAATTACATTGTCCTACACA
>JAZRYM010000028.1:0-4645 GCA_045600765.1 Acutalibacteraceae bacterium
AAAGCAAAAAAAGACTTGACAACGGGTTTTGCATTCGCTATAATAGACACGTTGTCAAGATTTGGACGTTTAGCTCAGCTGGTAGAGCATTCGCTTGACGTGCGAAGGGTCAGCGGTTCGAGTCCGTTAACGTCCACCAAAAAGAAACCACCCCGCCGGGGTGGTTTTCTTTTTCACTTTTCACTTTTCACTCTTCACTTTTCACTCACCCATGGCGACTTTGTAGGGCAAGGGCTTGCTCTTGCCGTTTTAGAATACGCACCGACCAACGGCGGCAGGACCAACGCCCTGCCCTACAACACCGCCGCGAGTGTTACAAAACTCTTGCCACGGTCTTTTTTGCCGTTCATTTCAAAAACTCCTCTATGGGAAGAGGCTTCGGTTTGCCGCCCTCAAACACGGTGATATAGCGGAATCCCGCTTTTGCCGCGAGGGCTACGCCGTCGTCGATGTTGGCGCCGACGTCTTGCGTATAGTGCGCGTCCGACCCGACGGTAATGAGTTCGCCGCCGCAGTCAAAATACCGCTGAATAAGCGGGAAATCGGGCGAGGTCACGCCGATTTTCTTGCGCAGACCCGACGTGTTGATTTCCATCGCTTTGCCGCTTTGCGCGAGTCCTTTTAAGATAGCGTCGATGTGGTCGTCCCACCGCGCATAATCTTTTGGGCGCAGGTCGTCCGGGATATAGCGGAACGGATAGGTGAGGTGGGCGAGGGTGGAAAATTTTCCCCATTTCACAATGTCGTACAACCCCTCAAAATAGGCGTCAATGGTGGAAAAAATGTCGATTTGTGAAAAATCGAGGAAGTAAAAATCGGGGTGCCGTCCGAGCTGGTGAAGCGAGGCGAGCACGTAGTCGTAGGGGTGGGCGGCGAGCGTTTTTTCGGTCAGCGCCACGTCAAGCAGCGGCGAGCCGATTTCGATGCCGCGTTCTACCCGCAAGCGCCCTGCCACCGCCTTTTGCGCCGCTGTTTGCTCCGCCCACGAGCGCTCGACGCGCTCGGCGTAGTGGTCGGTCTCATAATCGGGAAAATCGAGGTGGTCGGTGAGCGCGATATGGGTAATTCCTTTTGCAATCGCCGCTTCGCACATTTCGAGCGCCGAGGCGTGCCCGTCGGGCGACGAGTCGGTGTGCATATGAAAATCAAAGGTTGCCATAGTCATTCCTCCGTCTTTAACATTCCCAGTATACCACGCACTTTTCCGCGATTGCAACCACAAACGCTTGACGGGTTGTAATATCTTTAATAAAATATACAAACTGTAAAAGAAAATCGACAAAAAGAGGGAAAAAGCACCTTTTCTTTTCGGGACGGGTGTGATACAATAGGTGGGTACAATACGGCAGATAAAAGAAAGGTAGGAATAGGCTATGCGTGCAATTATCAGCGTGATTGGTCACGACCAAGTGGGGATTTTGGCAAAGGTGACGACGGAGTGTGCCGCGCGCGGTATCAACGTGATGGATGTGACCCAATCGGTGTTGCAAGATATGTTTGCGATGATTATGCTGGTCGATTTGTCCGCCGCAACCACGCCGGTTGACGAGTTTGTCGGCGTGATGGAAGACCTCGGCAAACAAGTAGGACTGGACATTCGCGTGATGCACGAGGATTTGTTCAACGCCATGCACACGGTGTAAGGCGGCAAGGCTTCGGAGATTTGAGGGGACAACAATGCGTACCATTAACACAAAAGATATTTTAGAGACCATTACGATGATTCAGGACGAAAACCTGGACATTCGTACCATTACGATGGGTATTTCGCTGCTTGACTGCTGTGACAGTTCGTGCGACAAGATGCTGACGCGGGTGTACGACAAAATTACCCGCAAAGCGGAGCATCTCGTCGAAACGGGCGAAAAGTTGGAGCGGGAATACGGGATTCCGATTATCAACAAGCGCATTTCGATTACGCCGGCGGCGATGGTGTTGGCGGCGTGCGAAAACCGCGACCCGCTGGCGCTCGCCAAAACGCTTGACCGCGCGGCGAAAACGTGCGGAGTCAATTTTTTAGGCGGGTTTTCCGCGCTGGTGCACAAGGGCTTCGGCCCGGGCGATTCGGAACTCATCGACGCCATTCCGCAAGCGCTTGCCGAAACGGATTTCGTCTGTTCGTCGGTCAACATCGGTTCGACCAAAACGGGTATCAATATGGATGCCGTCGCGCGGATGGGCGGCGTGATTCGCAAAACGGCGGAACTGACCGCCGACCGCCAATGCATCGGCGCGGCGAAACTGGTCGTGTTCTGCAACGCGCCGGAGGACAACCCCTTTATGGCGGGCGCGTTCCACGGCCCGGGCGAGCCGGATACCGTGATTAACGTGGGCGTTTCGGGCCCCGGCGTGGTGCGTGCCGCGCTGGCGAAAATGGACGGCGGCGATTTGACCGCCGTTGCCGACACCGTCAAACGCACCGCCTTTAAGATTACCCGTATGGGTCAACTGGTGGCAAGCGAAGCGTCCAAACGGTTGGACGTGCCGTTCGGCATCGTCGATTTGTCCCTTGCGCCCACGCCCGCGGTCGGCGACTCGGTGGCGCATATTCTCGAAGAAATGGGTCTTGAACAATGCGGCGCCTGCGGAACGACGGCGGCGCTCGCGCTTCTCAACGACGCGGTGAAAAAAGGCGGCGTGATGGCGTCCTCCCACGTGGGCGGGCTTTCGGGCGCGTTTATTCCGGTGACGGAGGATGCGGGGATGATTGACGCCGCGCGCGCCGGCACGCTGACGATTGAAAAGTTGGAGGCGATGACCGCCGTTTGCTCGGTGGGGCTCGATATGATTAACGTGCCCGGTGACACGCCGGCAGAGGTGCTGTCCGGCATCATCGCGGACGAGGCGGCAATCGGGATGGTCAACAGCAAAACGACCGCCGTGCGCCTCATTCCCGCTATCGGCAAAACGGTGGGCGAGGAGCTGTCCTTTGGCGGTCTCCTCGGCGGCGGGCCGGTGATGAAAGTCAACACCGCGTCGCCCGCGACCTTTATCGGGCGCGGCGGCCGTATTCCCGCACCGTTGCAAAGCCTGAAAAACTAACGGGCTTGCCGTGTTTTTCGTCTGTAACCGCAAAAAACTGCTGAAAAGAGCCTTGACGAGAGTTGAGGCTCTTGTTCGTTCCGTTCTGCCCGCGCTTGCCGCAATTTCGGAAATTGACAAACGACACACGGGTGTGGTATACTTTCTTCACACCCGGTTTTCCGAGAGGGGGAGTTTTGGTGGAAGAACAGGAAAAAACGGTTTTTACCGAGCAAGCGACCGAACCGGTGCTTACCGAGCAACCGGCCGAAACGGCGGTGGCGCAAAAACCGATAAAACCGCGAAAACTTTCGTATGACGTCATTCGTATTGTGGCGGTGCTGATGGTGCTGATGGTACACGTCAGCGGGTATATCGTGCTGTACCACACCGACCCGACGTCGCGCGAGTTTGTCATCGGCAACTTTTTTAACGGCATTTCCCGCGCGGGTGTGCCGCTGTTTTTGATGCTCACCGGTGCGCTGTTGCTCAACGAGGACAAGCCGTTTAACACCAAACGGTTTTACAAAACCTCGTTTTTGTGGATGACGCTGTTGCTGGTCGGCTGGACGGCCGCTTACGGCGCGTTTTATGCGATTGCGTTCCCGCTGCTCCACGCCCAACCGGTCGATTGGAGCGGCGTGCCGTTGTCGATGTGGAATTACGCCATACGCCTGCCTACTATGTACCCGCATTTGTGGTATCTGTTTATGATTGTGGGTCTTTATCTGATGCTTCCCGTGTTGCGGCTGTTTGTCAAGAGGAAAAACAAGAACTATATCCTCGGAATCGTCGTCGCGTTTGTGCTTGTAAAATTGCTTCCCGTCACGCTTTCGATTTTTACCCGCCATTCCGCCGTGACCGTGGCGATGGTGGTGGACAAGTTCCATTTGGAGCCGGTGACCGGGTTTTTGGGTTATGCACTTGTCGGGTGGTACGTGGCGAACTTTAAGCCGATTAAACCGATGCGGCGGACGTTGACGCTTGTTGCGCTGTTGTCGGTGGCTATCGCGATATTGACCGTGCAAAACGACGCTAACGTGCGCGGTTGCTTTTATGAGCCGCTGACCTTGACCGCGTTCTTTTACGGGCTTGGAATGTTCGTGCTGATTGACGGGTTGTGCGGCGAGCGGCAGACAAAAAGCCGCGTGATTTCCACCTTGTCGCGGTGCTCGTTCGGCGTGTATATCATCCACGCGTTTTGGATGGAGATGCTTACGATGTGGTTTTCCTACTGGGAGTTCAAACCGCAAAACCCGCTGTTGTATATCGAACTGATTTTTGTTGCGTGCGTGGCGCTCTGTTTCCTGACGGCGTGGCTCGTTTCGCTGATTCCCGGTGTCAAAAAGATTTTTTACATCAAATAATCCGTTTTGCTATGACAAAGCGCCTCGGCTGTCGGTCAGCCGAGGCGCTTTTTTAGTTGTCGCCGAGCACCGCGGCAATCGCATCGCCGAGCGCCGCCGCCGAGCGCTGTGCTTCCTCAAAAGTGTTCGCCTGCGCGCCCACTTCCACCAAAAAACCGGGGTAAAGGCTTTGGTTATACTCGCACGCGCAAAAAGAAATCGGGCGCATAATACCGGGTACGGCGTTTTGTAATTCTTTTTGCAGAGCCAGCGCCGTT
>JAZRYM010000029.1:0-12993 GCA_045600765.1 Acutalibacteraceae bacterium
CGGAGACACCACCGGGTCGGCAAATTCCCAAATCATACCCACCGGATCCTTAAAGGCACCGTCACCGTACACCATCACTTCCACGCACTTGCCGGTAGACGCAAGGATTTTCTCCTGTACCGCATTGACAAAGGGCTCGCAGTTGCGGGGGAACAGCTTCACCTTATCCTCGGTGGCTTTGTTGGAGCCGAGCAAGCCGTACTCCTCGTTGTAGCCACTGCCGTTGACGGGGGCGTTGAGAATTTCATCCAGGCCCAGTACCTTCTTGGCACCGGCGGCTTTCAAAAGCCGTTTGGTGCGGGGAGCGGTATGAATATCGCACGCCAGCACGTTGTCGGTATACGCAAGGATGGCACGGGGATCGTTGGCGAGAATAATCTCCACCTCGGCACCGCAATCCTTAATCAGCTCTTCATAGTAGGACACATAGTCCACACCGGTAAACGGGTGTTTGTTCTCGCCGAACAGCTCCCGATACTTGTCTTTGGTCAGCACATCCTTATACGGGTCGACCCCTTTTTCGTCCAGCTGGTCAAGAGATACCAAGTGGTTGCCCACCTCATCCGACGGATAGCTGAGCATCAACACAATTTTCTTTGCACCTTTGGCGATACCACGCAGGCAAATCGCAAAGCGGTTGCGGCTCAAAATCGGGAAGATAACGCCCACCGTGTCGCCGCCGAACTTGGCTTTGACATCGGCGGCAATATCGTCCACCGTCGCATAGTTGTTCTGCGCGCGCGCCACCACCGCTTCGGTCACGGCAATAATGTCGCGATTGCGAATTTTGAATCCGTCTTCTTCGTCGTTTGCCGCTGCGAGCACCGAATCCACCACAATATCGACCAAGTTGTCGCCGTCGCGGATAATGGGCGCACGCACGCCGCGGGAAATTGTTCCTACCATTCTGCTCATGTATAACACCTCATTTTGAGTTTTTTTGACACAAACGTTGCGATGATTGTCTCATCACAAACGATAAGTATACACCAAACAAGCGCATTTGTAAAGATTTTTTTATAAATATACCTCAAAAAATCCATAAAAATTTCGGTGAGACTTTTCAGCAAAAAACCACTCCGCTTTGACAAGTAAAGCGGAGTGGTTCTCGTTCAACCGTAGATATACTCGTGCAGGGCACGCACCGTCGTTTCGGGGTCTTCAACCCAAAGACCCGCCGAGCCGGACAGCGACAAGTTGGAATATTCACCCGGCGACGGCAGGTGATACTCATTTTCAATCGTGTAACCGGCATACTTAAACACGTTGACGATGTATTTTTCAATTTCCTTTTGGGTCATATTGGTGGTGACGTAAGGAAGCACCTTTTGTGCCGCCGACAAAAGCGTTTTCGGGCGGGACGACTTGGCGGTCGAAAGCAGAGCGCTCACCACGTTGCGCTGGTTTTGCTGACGACTGAAATCCGAGTCGGGGTAGCAGTAGCGCACGCGGCAAAACGCGAGTGCCTGGAACCCTTCGAGGTGATACGGCCCGCCGTAGTAGCCAATCGGCTCGCGAATTTGGTTGCCGTAGAAATCGCGGGCAAAGCGGTCGGGGTCACCGGGGTCGTACAGCGGAATCCACGGTGCCGCCGCATCGTCTACCTCAATATCCACTCCGCCGAACGCATCCACCGCAACGCAGAACGCATCAAAGTTGACGGCGGCGTATTTGTCGATATCAAGGCAGAAATTCTGCCGCACCGTTTTGTTGAGCAGGTCAAACCCGCCGGATGCATACGCGGCGTTCAGTTTCGCGTAATCGTCCGCCCCGTCGCCGTTGTAGTCCATTCCGGGAATGGTCGCCCACGTATCGCGCAAAATGGAAATAAGTTTAATGGTTTTGTTGGTATCGTTGACGGAGGCAATCATCATCGTGTCCGAACGGCCGTAAAAACTGCCGTCGCGCGAGTCGATACCGAGCAGAAAATAGTTGTGGACATTCTTCGTATCCCCGCGCATTTCCAAGTTGGCGAGGTTGATGGGCACGTCCGGCTGTTCCACCGCGTCCGCCTCATTCCAAATAATGGGCGTCTCGCCCGCATCGGTCTTGAAGTTGATTTTTCCCAAAATACTGTCCGAAAGGACGTTCAGCGCTACCGCGCCGCCAATCAACACCACGCCGAAAAATCCCAACGTAATCACGCAAAAGAATTTCCAAAAGCGGCTCTTTTTCCGTTTTTTCGTATGTTTCGCCATTGTGCATCCTCCCAACTTGCGTTGTAGACACCAAATTGTTTCGTATACGGGCGTATTATACCACCTTTTTTTCCATTGCGCAAGTATTCTTTTACTTTTCTTTTATTTTCGCATAAATTCCCGCAAAATCCGTCATACTACCAATAAAAATGTCACAGAAATGAGGAATCGTATGAGCGAGCCCATCATCACCCGCATCACCGCCCACGAAATTTTAGATTCCCGCGGAATGCCGACCGTGCGCGCGGAAGTCACCTTGCAAACAGGCACCGTCGGTGTTGCCGCCGTACCGAGCGGTGCCTCCACCGGCGTGCACGAAGCGCTCGAACTGCGCGACGGAGGCGGCAACCGCTTTGACGGCAAAGGGGTGCAAAAAGCCGTCCGCCATATTGAGGAAACCATCGCGCCCGCTTTGCGCGGCTGTTCCGCCGCCGACCAAGCCGCCGTTGACCGCGTGCTGTGTGCGCTGGACGGTACCGAAAACAAAGGCAACCTCGGTGCCAACGCCACCCTCGCCGTCTCGCTTGCCGTTGCGCGCGCCCGCGCCGCGTTTTACGGCATCCCGCTTTTCCGCGATATCGGCGGGCAAAGCGCCGTGCGGCTTCCCTGCCCGCTTCTCAATGTACTCAACGGCGGCCTGCACGCGGACAACAACGTGGATATTCAGGAATTCATGCTCGCGCCCGTCGGCGCGTCCTCCTTCGCCGAGGCGATGGAATGGGCGTGCACCGTCACCGCCAAACTGAAAGGCATTCTCAAAGGGCGCGGACTGTCCACCGCCGTCGGTGACGAGGGTGGGTTTGCGCCCGACCTGCCGTCGGACGAGGCGGCACTCGATTTGCTGTGCGATGCCATTGAAGCGGCGGGATTTCACCGCGGCGAGGTACGCATTGCGCTCGATGCCGCCGCCTCCACCTGGGCAACCGACGACGGCGCGTATCTGTTGCCGAAACGCGGCTACACTCTCACCGCCGACGACCTCATCACCTACTGGGACAAACTGTCCCGCGATTACCCGCTGTTTTCGCTCGAAGACGGGCTCGGTGAGGAGGATTTTGACGGCTTTTCCCGTCTCACCGCCCGCCTCGGCGAGCGTATCCAATTAGTCGGCGACGACCTCTTTGTCACCAAAACCGCCCGCTTAAAACAAGGCATTTTGGCGAAAGCGTGCAACGCGGTGCTCATAAAGCCGAACCAAGTCGGCACCCTCACCGAAACGCTCGACACCATGCGCCTTGCCCGCACCGCCGGCTACAAAACGGTGGTGTCCCACCGCTCGGGCGAGACGGAAGACCCGTTTATTGCCGACCTCGCCGTTGCCCTCAACGCGGGGCAAATCAAAGCGGGTGCGCCCTGCCGCGGCGAACGGGTCGCCAAATATAACCGCCTGCTCCTCATCGAACGCGCCCTCGGCGACGCCGCAAGGTTTGGGGTAATATAAATTAGGAATGAAGAATTAAAAATTTTTTCGGCGGATTTCGTAACCGCTTGTAAAATTTTGCTCCCACTCCCGGCGTGCGTTGTAGGGGACGGCAACCCGCCGTCCCCTTGTGGAATTTTGATGATATTTGCGGCTACGCACAAAACGCGGTGTAGGGACCGGCGTCCTCGACGGTCCACTGTGGGTTTTTGCACCCCACCGACGGCGTGCGTGTAGGGGACGGCGCCCTCGGCGACGCCGCAAGGTTTGGAGTAATATAAATTAGGAATGAAGAATTTTTTCGGCTTGTTTTGTAACCGCTTGTAAAATTTTGCTCCCAACCACCGGCGTGCGCGTAGGGGACGGCAACCCGCCGTCCCCTTGTGGAATTTTGATGATATTTGCGGCTACGCACAAACGCGGTGTAGGGACCGGCGTCCTCGACGGTCCACTGTGGGTTTTTGCACCCCACCAACGGCGTGCGTGTAGGGGACGGCGCCTCGACGTCCCTTTGTGGGATTTTGATGTGACCAACGGCGGCACCGTAGGGCAAGGCCTTGCCCTACGTCACCATCCGACTCCCATCGCGCAAAACCCCGTTGCCGAGTCGCGCCCGCACACCCCGCGCGGACGCGGGGAACGCCCGCCCGTTTTCGCAAAAAACGGAAAACCGCCACGCGGTTTTGTTCGCGCGCGTGTGCGGGTGCGGCTCGGCGCGGGAGGGGTGCGCGACCACAAACGAACAACCCCTCACGACCGTGAGGGGCTGTGTTGCGTTATTCTGCTTTTTCCGGTGCGGAGCGGTTTAGGTAGATGTATTCAACCCAATAATCCACGCTTCCGTCGTCGTTGAAATAGGTTTCGGTCAACTGGTTCCCGTTCGCGTCGTAGGTGTATTCGTAAGACCATTCCCAACGCACGCTGCCGTCGGCGTTGTACTGGCGTTCACTCGTCTGGTTCCCGTTCGCGTCGTAGGTGTATTCGAACCACAAATACACGCTGCCGTCGTCGTTGTAGTAGGTAGCCGTCAACCGATTCCCGTTTGCGTCGTAGGTGTATTCATCCCAACACCACACGCTGCCGTCGGCGTTGTAGGAACGAAAACTCGTTATGTTCCCGTTTGCGTCGTAGGTGTATTCATCCCAATAATCCACGCTGCCGTCTTCGTCGAAATAGGTTTTGGTCAACATATTCCCATTCGCATCGTAGGTGGCATCCCAAGAACTTTCCCAATCCACACTACCGTCGGCGTTGTAGGAACGAAGACTCGTCCGGTTCCCGTTCGCGTCGTAGGTGTATTCTTCCCACCAATCCACACTACCGTCGGCGTGATAGCCGCGATAACTCGTCTCGTTCCCGTTCGCGTCGTAGGTGTATTCTTCCCACCAACTCACGCTGCCGTCGGCGTTGTAGCGGCGATAACTCGTCTCGTTCCCGTTCGCGTCGTAGGTGCGATCCCAAGAAGAATCCCAATCCACGCTGCCGTCGGCGTTGTACCAGCGAACACTCGTCCGGTTCCCGTTCGCGTCGTAGGTGTATTCGTATACCACATACGAGCTGCCGTCGGTGTCGTAGTAGCGTTCACTCGTCTCGTTCCCGTTCGCATCGTAGGTGTGTTCGAACCAATCATCCACGCTGCCATCGGCGTTGTAGTAGCGTCTACTCGTCTTGTTCCCGTTCGCGTCGTAGGTGTATTCGACCCACCAACTCACGCTGCCGTCGGCGTTGTACTCGCGATAACTCGTCTCGTTCCCGTTCGCGTCGTAGGTGGCATCCCATGTGTTTTCAGAATCCCAAATCACGCTGCCGTCGAAGTTGTAACAGCGAGAACTCGTCCGGTTCCCGTTCGCATCGTAGGTGGCATCCCATGTGTTTTCAGAATCCCAAATCACGCTGCCGTCGCCGTTGTACCAGCGTTCACTCGTCTGGTTCCCGTTCGCGTCGTAGGTGGATTCGTACCACCAATCCACGCCGCCGTCGCTATTGTGGCGCACCGATTTCGCCAACAGCGCGTTTTTGGGGTAGCAGATCGTCGGAGCAGTCGTCGGATTCGTGCCGCTCGTCGGGTTCGTGCCGCTTGTCGGGTTGGTGCCGCTCGTCGGGTTCGTGCCGCTCGTCGAATTCGTCCCACTTGTCGGGTTCGTGCCACTTGTCGGGTTTGTTCCACTCGTCGAATTCGTTCCGCTCGTCGGATTTGTTCCACTTGTCGGGTTGGTGCCGCTTGTCGGGTTCGTCCCACTCGTCGGCTCGGTAGTCGGTGCAGCCGTCGGGTTCGTACCACTTGTCGGGTTCGTCCCACTCGTCGGCTCGGTAGTCGGTGCAGCCGTCGGGTTCGTACCACTTGTCGGGTTTGTTCCACTCGTCGAATTCGTCCCGCTTGTCGGGTTGGTGCCACTCGTTTCCGTTGTGGTGGCGGTGGATTCCGTGCCGGTTGCAGTCGCAGTCGATTCGGTCGCCGTTGCAGTCGGCGCACTCGTCGGTTCGGTTTTTCCACCGTTGATGACGTGAATAATCCCCGCCACGAATTTGCGAACGGTCAGCACGTCTTTCATATTCACCGCACCGTCACCGTTCGTATCCGCGGCGACAAGGTCGATTTCGACCGGCAACCCCGCCACGTATTTGCGAACGGTCAGCACGTCTTTCATATTCACCGCGCCGTCGCCGTTCGCATCGCCGTAGGAAATTTCCGCCACTTCGGAGGTGGCTTGCGTTTCCGCCGCGGCGAAAACGGTCATCCCCGCCGCCGCGATAACCGCAAGCGCGAGGGTGAGCAGGATAGATAGGGTTTTTTTCATTTTTATAGTCCTCCTTTATCTAAATGTGTTTTCACTATACCACACCCTTTCCAAAATTGCAATACATTTGTTATGCATACAGCATATATTTTTGTATTACAATAAAGAAAGGGAGAAAGAAAGGAGGGAGAACCTGTGCGAAAATTCAAAATTCCGTCTGTTCCACCCACCACCAACAAATGTATCCGCTTCCCCAACGATGTGTTGGAGCAGGTCGAAGAAACCATAAAAGGTACCGACTGCACCTTTACGGCGTTTGTAGTGGAAGCGGTGCGGGTGGCACTTGAAAATCTTAAAGAAGAAAATGAATAGGCTGACGAAATCCAAATTTCGTCAGCCTCAATTTGTCTTTGGAGCGTTTTTTACTTTTTGTTCCCGTTCTCTTTCTAAAAACCCCTGCAACCGAGGTTGCAGGGGTTTTTGTAAGACGACTTATTCGCCGTAGAGAGCGATGAGTTTTTGCAGGTGGTCGTAACGCGCTTTGGCGTTCTCTTCCGCCTGACCGAACAGTTCCTCGGCACGCTCCGGGAAGGAACGGGTCAGCGAGCTGTAACGGGCTTCGCCCATAATGAAGTCACGATAGCTGCCGGTCGCCGGTTTGCTGTCGACGGTGAACGGGTTTTTGCCCTCCGCTTTCAGCGCCGGGTTGTAGCGGAACATATTCCAGTAACCGCACTCGACCGCTTTCTTCATCTCGCTCTGTCAGTTGGTCATACCGCCCTTGATGCTGTGCATCTCGCAGGGCGCGTAACCGATGATGAGCGACGGGCCGTGATACGCTTCCGCCTCGGTAATGGCTTTGATGGTCTGGGACATATTCGCGCCCATCGCAATCTGCGCCACATAGACGTAACCGTAGCTCATGGCGATTTCGGCAAGGCTCTTCTTCGCAATCGCTTTACCGGCGGCGGCGAACTGCGCCACCTGACCGATTTGCGAGGCTTTGGAAGCCTGACCGCCGGTGTTGGAGTACACCTCGGTGTCGAACACCATGATGTTCACATCTTCGCCGGTCGCGAGCACATGGTCAAGACCGCCGAAGCCGATGTCATACGCCCAACCGTCGCCGCCGAAAATCCAAACGGATTTTTTGGCGAGGTATTCTTTCTCGGCAAGAATGTCTTTGCCTTCGCCGGCCGCTTCAAGAGCCGCCACAAACGCTTTGGTCGCATCGGCATTGGCTTTGCCGTCGTCCATCGTGTCAAGCCACGCCTGACCCGCTTCTTTCACCGCGGCGTTTGCGGTGGAAGCGATAAGGTCGGTCGTCAGCACCGCCAAACGGTCGCGGATGGCTTTTTGACCGAAGTGCATACCGAGACCGTGCTCGGCGTTGTCCTCGAACAAGGAGTTCGCCCACGCCGGGCCGTGACCGTCTTTGTTGACGGTGTACGGCGAGGTCGCCGCCGGGCCACCCCAAATGGAGGAGCAACCGGTCGCGTTGGAGATATACATACGGTCGCCGAACAACTGGGTAATCAGGCGCGCATACGACGTCTCGGCGCAACCCGCGCAAGAGCCGGAGAATTCCAGCAGCGGTTGTTTGAACTGGCTGCCTTTGACCGACGGTTTGTCGCCGACCATATCCGCTTTTTCGGACACGTTCGCAACCATGTAATCGAACACCTGCTGTTGGTCTTCTTGGCTCTCGCGGGAGACCATTTTCAGCGAGTTGGTCGGGCACACGCCGACGCAAACGGCACAGCCCATGCAGTCCATCGGGGAGACGGACATCACGTATTTGTACTCTTTGTTACGCACATCGGCGAGTTTGGAGTTTTCCGGCGCATTCGCCGCTTCCGCCGCATCCAGCGCGAACGGACGAATGGTGGCGTGCGGGCAAACGTAAGCGCACTGGTTGCACTGCGCGCAGGTGGCGGAATCCCATTCCGGAACCATCACCGCGACACCGCGTTTCTCATACGCGGAAGCGCCCTGTTCGAACGTACCGTCCACGTGGTCGGTAAACGCGGAAACCGGCAACGAATAGCCGTCCATTTTGCCAATCGGTTTGAGAATGCCGTCCACCATCTTGACAAGTTTCGCGGCACCCGCGCTCTTGCCCTCGGCTTCGGTATCCACCGCGTTCGCCCAGTCGGCGGGCACGTCAATCTTGACGTACGCGGACGCACCGGCGTCGATGGCTTTCTCGTTCATCTCGACGATTTCTTTGCCCTTCTTCATAAATTTCTGGGCTTTTTCTTTCATATATCCGATGGCTTCCTCCGGCGGCAACACTTTGGCAAGCGAGAAGAACGCCGATTGAAGCACCGTGTTGGTGCGTTTGCCGAGACCGATTTGTTGCGCGAGGTCAATCGCGTTCACGGTATACAGCTGGATGTTGTTTTTCGCGATATACTGTTTCGCATCGGCTTTGAGGTGTTGCGCCAACTCCTCCGGAGTCCACTGGCAGTTGATAAGGAACACGCCGCCCGGTTTCACGTCGTTGACCATCTTGAAACCTTTTTGGATGTAAGACGGGTTGTGGCACGCCACAAAGTCCGCTTTGTTGATGTAGTACGGGCTCTTAATCGGTTTGTCACCGAAGCGCAGGTGGGACACGGTGATACCGCCGGTCTTTTTGGAGTCATACTGGAAGTACGCCTGCACGTATTTGTCGGTGTGGTCGCCGATGATTTTGATGGAGTCTTTGTTCGCGCCGACCGTACCGTCACCGCCGAGACCCCAGAATTTGCATTCAATCGTGCCTTCCGCCGCGGTGTTCGGAGCGGGTTTCTCTTCAAGGGAGAGGTGGGTCACGTCGTCGTTGATACCGAGCGTGAAGTGCACTTTCGGGTCGGCTTTCGCCATCTCGTCGTACACCGCAAACACGGATGCCGGCGGGGTGTCTTTCGAGCCGAGACCATAGCGGCCGCCGAGCACTTTCAGACCGGTGCGACCGGTGGCGTTGAGCGCCGCAATCACATCGAGGAAGAGCGGCTCACCGAGAGCGCCCGGCTCTTTCGTGCGGTCAAGCACCGCGAGGGTTTTGGCGGTCGCCGGAATCGCTTCCACCAATTTCTCCGCGGAGAACGGACGGTACAGACGGACTTTGACAAGACCGACTTTCTCGCCTTTGGCGGTCAAATAGTCGATGACCTCTTCCGCCACGTCGCAGATGGAACCCATCGCGACAATCACGCGCTCCGCATCCGGCGCGCCGTAGTAGTTGAACAGTTTGTAGTCGGTGCCCAGTTTGGCATTGACTTTGCCCATGTATTCTTCGACGATACCCGGCACGGCATCGTAGTAGGCGTTGTTCGCCTCACGATGCTGGAAGAAGATGTCGTCGTTCTCGTGCGAACCGCGCATGGTCGGATGCTCGGGGTTGAGCGCACGTTTGCGGAACGCTTCCACCGCGTCCATATCGCACATCTCTTTCAAATCCTCGTAATCCCAAATGGCGATTTTCTGGATTTCGTGAGAGGTACGGAAACCGTCAAAGAAGTTGAGGAACGGCACGCGCCCTTTGATGGCGGCAAGGTGCGCCACCGCGGACAAGTCCATCACTTCCTGCGGGGTGGTTTCGGCGAGCATCGCGAAACCGGTCTGACGGCAAGCATACACGTCGGAGTGGTCGCCGAAGATGTTGAGCGCGTGGGACGCAACGCAACGCGCCGACACGTGGAACACCGCCGGGAGCAACTCACCCGCGATTTTGTACATATTCGGAATCATAAGAAGCAGACCTTGCGACGCGGTATACGTCGTGGTCAGCGCGCCCGCGGCGAGCGAGCCGTGGACAGTACCCGAAGCGCCCGCCTCGGACTGCATCTCCACCACTTTCACCTGGGTGCCGAAGATATTTTTCTGACCTTGCGCCGACCATTGGTCAACGTAGTCAGCCATCGGGCTGGACGGGGTAATCGGGTAGATACCGGCGACTTCCGTAAACGCATACGACACGTGTGCCGCGGCGTTGTTACCGTCCATGGTCTTGAACTTTCTTGCCATTGTAGTTCCTCCTTAAATTTATCCGGCTCAACGTATCAAGCCGTGCATTTTACACCAACTTGCATTTTACCACTTTGTATAGGGACTTGTAAAGGTTTTTTTCGCTTTTTTTGCTTTTTTCCATATAAAAACTCGAAACAGTTGACATTTTCGTTTGTTTTCCGTATGATAAAGGGGAACGGAGAGCGTTCGTTCTCCGAAATTTTCACAAACACAAAAGAAAGGGGTATTCACTCTATGGATCCCGACCCGAGCGGAAATCTGCTTGTGCAAATCGTGTTGCTTGTCGTGCTTATCGCGCTCAACGCCTTTTTTGCCGCGGGCGAAATCGCCCTTATTTCCCTCAACGAAACGAAAATGGAAAAATTAGCCGAAAACGGTGACAAAAAAGCGCGGAAAATCTGCAACCTGCTCCAAAACTCCTCCCGCTTTTTGGCGACCATCCAAATCGGCGTAACCCTCGCCGGATTCTTGGCATCCGCCACCGCGGCGGGCTATCTGTCCGAACCGCTTGCCGCGTGGGTTATGCGGCTCTCGCCCGCGCTCGCGGCGCACGCCGCCGGTGTGGAGACGGTGTCGCTCATTCTTATCACCCTTATCATCTCCTACTTCTCGCTCGTGTTCGGCGAACTGGTGCCGAAACGTGTCGCCATGGCAAAAGCGGAAAAATTGGCGTTCGGTATGGCGGGCATTCTCTCCGCCTGCGCGGTGCTGTTCGCGCCGTTCGTTAAACTGCTTGCCGTCAGCACCAACGGTGTATTGCGCCTGTTCGGTATCGACCCGCACGCGGACGATGACCCCGTCACCGAGGAGGAAATCCGCCTCATGGTGGACGAGGGCGAAGATGCCGGTATTATCGAAGAATCTCAGCGGGATATGCTCGAAAACGTGTTTGAATTTGACGACGTGTCCGCCGAAGATTTGATGACTCCGCGCATCGACGTCGCCGCGCTCGACGTGACCGAAACGGTGGCGGACGCGATTGACGAATGTATGCAAAAAGGCTACTCCCGCCTGCCCGTGTATGAGGAAGACGTAGACCACATCATCGGCGTGCTGTACGTCAAAGACCTGCTGCCCTATGTCGGCAAACCGTTGCCGGCGGAAATCACCCTAAAAAGCCTGTGCCGCGAAACGCTGTTTGTGCCCGCCACCGTCAAGGCGAGCGTGCTCTTTCAGCAAATGAGCGAAAAGCACCTGCAAATGGCGATTGTCATTGACGAATACGGCGGCACCGCCGGCATCGTCACGGTGGAAGACCTGCTCGAATCCATTGTCGGCAATATGCAGGACGAATTCGACCACGAGGGCGAAGAACTGGAACAAACGGGCGACCACGCGTTTGAAGCGGACGGCGCGCTCGACGTGGAAGAACTGGACGAGCAACTGGGTGTCGCGCTCCCTGCGGGCGATTACGATACCTTGGCGGGTTTCCTGCTGTCCGAACTCGGGCACATCCCCGAAGTCGGCGAGCAGGTGACCTTTGAGAACGTCACTTTTACGGTCACGGCGATGGATGACCGCCGCATCGACACGGTGCACATCGACGTCACCCCCACCGAAACGACCGAAGAATAATGGTACAAAATGAAAAGCGACGAGGCAAATCCTCGTCGCTTTTTTATTGTTTTTTTACGCGCCCAATTTTTCAATAATCCCCGCCAAGTATTTACGCACCATCAGCGTATCTTTCATATTGATTTCGCCGTCCGCATTCGCATCGGCATTCATCAAATCAACGGTAACAATCTTCTTCGGGCGCGCGGGATTCATATCCCAAAACACCCACACGTTTTCCTCTTTATCAAAGTTGATATGTCCACAGAGAAACGCCCGAAGCATCAGCACGTCCTTCATATTCACCGCGCCGTCGCCATTCGCATCGCCGAGCATCACCGGCTCGGCATTTGTCGCGGAAGCGGTGGCGCCGCTTTCACGATAGGCGTAGAGGGTAAGACTTTGCACGTTAACCACGTCGCCGGAGTTGTCGCTGTATAAGCACAAAGCGGCGTTGGAAGCAGACAAATAGAACGTCATTTCTTTTTCGTTGCTGAAAATCGCTTTGGTCAAATCAGACCCTTTGTCCGCCCACAACGCCATATAATCCACCGGATAACCCTTGAAAAATCCCCAAGAAGCATTACCGGAAGGACCGCTGACATAGGTGGCGACCGCTTCAATTTCGTATTTCGTCGGAACGCCGTTGACGGTAAGGTCATTGCGAATTGCCGCGGTCAGTTCGTCCACGTCAATAACCGCCACGGTGTTGCCGGTAGTGAAATCGCGGTCGATGTTGCCGGACCACACCGTGATTTTACCGCCTTGGTCGGGGTTGGTCGCCGTCGGCTCGGCATTTCCGCCGACAAGGATTTGCTCATCCTGCTCTTTGGTCGCGGAAACGGCGAACGCTCCGAAACACAGAGCAATAACCGAAACGACCGTCAACACACAAAACAGTTTTTTCATAGAAAATCCTCCTTTTGTTTCGTCGCTTTTTTGTTACTCTACAATTTCCACCGTCATCCCGTGAGCATTCGCAAACTCCTCGGCATAACTGCCCTTGTGGCAGGCAATCACCGTTTTGCACCCCTCGTCAAAGGTGTGTTCCCCGATGTCCTTTACGCTG
>JAZRYM010000030.1:0-8750 GCA_045600765.1 Acutalibacteraceae bacterium
CCGCAACCGTGAGGTTGCGGGAGTTTTTTAGTGAAGAAGTAAGCGTGAATAGTGAAGACATAAGGTGTCGGCTTCGCCGACGGATTTTGCAGGTACCCCATTGGCAGGATGGTGAATTTTCGGAACACCTCATCCGTCACGGCTTCGCCGTGCCACCTTCCCCTCAAGGGGAAGGCTTGCTGACTGGGTTCGTTGCCGTCGGTCGTTGCGGCATTACAAAGAGAGGTTAATGACCGTTTTGCCTTTTCGTTCTGCCAGCTCTTTGAACTGTGCTGCGCCGGAGGCGATGTGGTTTCTCACATAGGTTACGACGAAATCCGCCTTGTCAATCATCCACCGATTGCGGTGGGTAATCGCAAAGCGTTTGGGGGCGGTTTCGATGCCGTCCGGCAGGATGGTATCGGCAACCTCCTCGTCGGGATTTTCCGGCATATAGGCAAGCACGACATAGTAGGTGATGTCGTGTGTTTTCGAAAGGTCTTTCAGCACGCGGCGCACCATCGAATCAAAGCCGCCGTTATTGCCGACATAAAACAATTTGACGTCGCGGTTTTCAATTAAATCTATCAGAGTCGTCCGCAAGGCCGGCTCTATTTCTTTTGGGACAGAACGGTGCCCGAAAAAAGTACAGGTCATAAATACTTCTCCTTTTGTGGGATATATCGTAATTGTGGCACGCTTTTTATAAAATTGCGATATATCCCACACGATTTATCGCAGATTCATTTACAATTTTATTGCGATATATCGCAGGAGGGGGATTGTTATGACGACAAAAGAGGCGATAGCACAACGCATCATTGACCTTTGCAACGAAAGAGATATTGCCGTTAATGCCTTGGCGAACATCTCGGGAGTTTCTCCCTCAACCGTTTACAGTATGTTGAACGAGAAAAGCAAGAACCCCGGTGTTATCTCTATTAAGAAATTGTGTGACGGATTAGAAATCAGCGTTCGGGAATTCTTTGATTGCGCGTTGTTCGACAATTTGGAACAAGAAATCAAATAAAACAATAACACGAAAAGCGTCTGCTTCTGAAAAGAGGCAGGCGTTTTTTGTTTAGAATGGAGAGCATATGTATAAAGAAAAACACAAAAGACGATAATATTATAATATTGCTCTATATAATAGTCAAGTGCTTTATAACGAGAGCGGCGCAACTTTCAATCTCCTCGTATAATAGTAGGAGAAAGGTGGTGTTGGTAATGGCAAACGAATTTGAAAATCGAGATCGTTTTATTCAATTAGGCATCTCGATTGCCGCGCTTCGCAAAATGCGTGGATTATCCCAAGAGGCACTTGCCGAAAAAGCGGGGATGAGTCGTTCACATCTCAGTGCCATTGAAGCACCAAATATTATTCGTCCGTTTTCCTTGGAAGTGTTGTTCAATATTGCGCGGGCATTGGATGTAGAACCCGGCGATTTATTAAACGCGACGATGTTCCCGGATACTGTTCTCAAAAAGAAATAAGTCGAACTGTGGAATAAGTTTGTTGAAAAAGAACACGGAAAAATTCCGGAGGAATAATTTTGAAATAAAAAAGGCACCCGAGTGGGTGCCTTTTTGACGTTTATACGAAATCCCGCCGCCACGGGCGCGCGGCGGTGGGTGCGGGATTACAAATCCAATTTCATATCGCCTTTTTTAATCCAGCCGAGTTTGCGCATGGATTCGGAGAAGAAGAGCGAAAGCGCCGCGGGAGCGACAAAATACATCAAGAGAATTTCAAGCAGCGCGACCACCGACGACGTGCCCGCCGCGGTCATCTCCTGAAAGCCCATAATCGGGCCGACGAGGCCGGACGTGCCCATACCCGAGCCGCTCGGATTGTTGACGAGGTGGAATACGCAGGTGGAAATCGGGCCGAGAATGGCGGAGGCAAGCGTCGGTGGAATCCATATAAGCGGGTGGCGGAAAATGTTCGGCACTTGGAGCATCGACGTGCCGATACCTTGCGCGATAAGCCCGCCCGTTTTGTTTTCGCGGAAACTGCTGACGGCGAAGCCCATCATCTGCGCCGCGCAACCGACGGCGGCGGCACCGGCGGCGATGCCGGACAGACCGAGCATAATGCCGAGAGCGGCGGAACTAATCGGCAGGGTGAGGGCGAGACCCATCAGCGTGGCGACCAAAATCCCCATCAGGAACGGCTGGTTTTCGGTGGCGGCTTCAATCATTCCGCCCACCATCGTCATAAACGCCGACACCGACGGGCCGATGAGAAGTCCCACCGTGCCGCCGCTTAAAATACAGGTCAGCGGGGTAACGAGGATGTCGATTTTTGTCTTTTCGGACACGAGCGAGCCGAGTTCAATCGCCACATAGGCGGCGACAAATGCGCCGAGCGGTTCACCCGGCGTGCCGAAAGTGACCGTGCCCGTGCCGGCAAGAAGCGGGCTTGCGAATGCGCCGATAAGGCCCGCCACCGCACCGGATGCGGTGACGAGGGGAGAGGCGTTGTATTTGCGCGCAACACCGATGCCGATGCCGGCACCCATCGCGGTTTTGGCGACCGATGCCATCAGCCCAATCCACGCGCCGACCGTCACCCACACGCCGCCGATAGCGGCGACGAGGGTCGCAACCTGCGCCAAAATCGTGCCGATGATAAGGGTGGCGAACAGTCCCGATGCCATACCGGAAAATCCGTCGATAAAGAGGTGTTTTGCGTAATTTTTGAGGAATTTCATCGAAATCCCCTCCCGAAAATTCAAGATTAGTTGCATTATAAAGGCTTTTTAAGGTCACGTCAAGGCTTTTTTGAAAAAAGCAAAAAAATCTGTTGACAAACAGGGGAAAGTACAGTATAATAACAAGGCTGTGTAAAAACAGACCCATAACGGGGTGTGGCGAAGTTTGGTATCGCGCTTGGTTCGGGACCAAGAGGCCTCGGGTTCAAATCCCGACACTCCGACCAACAAAAACCTCCTTTTGTCGAAAGACAAAAGGAGGTTTTTGAATGATGTGTTCCGCTTCGCGGCACGGGATGTGCACTTCGTGTGTGCTGTTCGCCTACGGCGAGTGATGTGCCTGCGGGCGTGATAAGATACAAGGCTTCGCTTTGATAATAAAATTCCTTACAACACTCCGGCCGCAAAAACTCGTTATCCCCTTGACAAAACAAAAAAACGGTGTATTATAGTAAGTAATTACAATATAAAAACCCATACGGTGCTGACGGAATGTGAATTAACACAATGTGCCGGTTGGGGATTTTATGCCGACCGTCTGGGCAACTCTGGTGTATTCAGGGCTGCCCTTTTTTATTTGCATTTATCGAAAACAAAGGGAGGAAAATCAGTATGCATTTTGAACAGTGGAACGGATTTACCGAGGGCGAATGGCAGGAAAGCATCAACGTTCGTGACTTCATTGACAAAAACTATACCCCGTATTTCGGCGATAGCTCGTTTTTGAAAGGAGCGACCGAACGCACGAAAAAAGCGCTTGCCGAACTGGAACGGTTGAAAAAACTGGAACAGGAAAACGGCGGCGTTCTCTCGATTGATACCACCACGGTTTCCTCTCTTTGCAACTATAAACCCGGCTATCTCACCGACTCCGATATTATCGTCGGACTGCAAACCGATGCGCCGCTCACGCGCGGTGTCAACCCGTTCGGCGGTATTCGTATGGCGCGCGCCGCTTGCGAGGCATACGGCTACAAGCTCGGCGAACAAATTGAGGAGTTTTTCACCTATCGCACCACCCACAACGACGGTGTGTTCCGCGTGTATACCGACGAGATGAAAGCCGCGCGCCATTGCGCGCTTTTGACCGGACTCCCCGATGCTTACGGGCGGGGACGGATTATCGGTGACTACCGCCGCGTGGCGCTGTACGGTATCGATTTTCTTATTGAGGAAAAGAAAAAGGACAAAGCCAAACTCGGCGACAATCTGATGGATGTGGAGAACATCCGTCTGCTTGAAGAACTGTATCAGCAGATTAACTTCCTCGGCAAATTGAAAGAGATGGCGGCGATGTACGGGTTTGACATTTCCAAGCCGGCGGCGAACGCCCGCGAAGCCATCCAGTGGACGTATTTCGGCTACCTTGCCACCAACAAGGAGCAAAACGGCGCGGCGATGTCGTTCGGCAGAACCGCCACCTTCTTTGATATTTACATCGAACGCGATATGAAAGCGGGTCGTCTTACCGAAGAAGAAGCGCAGGAGCTGATTGATGATTTGGTTCTGAAACTGCGCTGTGCCCGTCATCTCCGCACACCCGAGTACAACGAACTGTTCGGCGGCGACCCTATGTGGATTACCGAGGGTATCGGCGGCATGAATTTGAACCACAAACCCCTTGTCACCAAGTCGTCGTTCCGTATGTTGAACACCCTCTACAACCTCGGCCCGGCGCCGGAACCGAACCTCACGGTTTTGTGGAGCCACGCGCTTCCCGAGGGATTTAAGCGGTTCTGTGCAAAGGTTTCCTGCGACACCGATGCCATTCAGTACGAGAACGACGACCTTATGCGTCCGCGTTTTGGCGACGATTACGCGATTGCCTGCTGTGTTTCGGCGATGAAAGTCGGCAAACAGATGCAGTTTTTCGGTGCGCGCACCAACCTTGTCAAACTGCTCTTGATTGCCATCAACGGCGGCGTGGATAACGTGTTCGGTACGCATATCGGGCCGCAAATGGGCCCGATGGAGGACGAAGTGCTCGATTACACCAAGGTGATGGAGCGGTTTAATATTTACCTCGAATGGCTTTGTCATCTCTATGTCAACACGATGAACTGTATCCACTATATGCACGACAAGTACGCCTACGAAAAGACCCAAATGGCGCTGCACGACACCGACGTGGAACGGCTGATGGCGTTTGGTGTGGCGGGACTTTCCGTCATCACCGACTCCCTTTCCGCTATCAAGTACGCCACGGTCAAACCCATTCGTGACGAGAACGGTATCATTGTCGATTTTGAGACAATCGGCGATTTCCCGAAATACGGCAACGACGACGACCGCGTGGATGAAATTGCCGAGAATATGCTCGTGCGGGTACGTACCGAACTGAGAAAAACGCCCGCCTATCGCAACGCGCGCCACACGCTTTCCGCTTTGACAATCACCTCCAACGTGGTGTACGGGAAAAAGACCGGTGCCACGCCCGACGGACGAAAGAAAGGTGAGCCGTTTGCGCCCGGTGCCAACCCGATGCACGGCCGTGAACACAACGGTGCGCTGGCGTCGCTGAACTCGGTTTCCAAGCTCCCGTACTCCTCTGCCGCCGACGGCATTTCCAACACTTTCTCGATTATCCCCGATGCGCTCGGCAAAACGGAGCAGGAGCGGGTGGAAAATCTGGTCACTATCCTTGACGGGTATTTCCTGAACGATGCTCACCACATCAACGTCAATGTGATGAATCGGGAAACCTTGCTTGATGCCTACGAAAATCCTGAAAAATACCCGAACCTCACCATCCGCGTTTCCGGCTATGCGGTCAATTTCTGCAAACTTTCCAAGGAACAGCAGCGCGAAGTGATTATGCGCACGTTCCACGCCGCTCTCTGATGACGGGGCGTATTCATTCGGTGCAGAGTCTCGGCACTGTGGACGGGCCCGGCGTGCGCTGTGTCGTCTTTATGCAGGGGTGCCCGCTGCGGTGCATCTGTTGCCACAATCCCGATACGTGGGACTTTGCGGGCGGGGAAGAAACGGACGTGGACGCGCTGTGCCGTCGCATTCTGCGCTTTCGTTCCTATTTCGGTGAACGCGGCGGCGTGACCGTCTCGGGCGGAGAGCCGCTGATGCAGGCGCAATTCGTTGCCGCGTTGTTTCGCGCCCTTAAAGACAGCGGAATTCACACCGCTCTCGACACGTCCGGCTGTGTGATGAACGACGACGTGCACCACCTGCTCTCGGTGACCGACCTCGTGTTGCTCGACCACAAATACCCGACCGACACGGAATATGTGGAAAACGCCCGCGCGCATCTTGCCGATGTGGAGGCGTTTCTTTCGGAACTCAATCGCCGTTCCATTCCGACGTGGCTTCGCCGCGTCGTCATTCCCGGAAAGACGGACAGCGAAGCCTCGGTTCGCGCCCTCAACGAAACGGCGCGGCAGTTCCCGTGCGTTGAAAAGGTGGAACTGCTCCCGTTTCGCAACTTGTGCAAGGAAAAATACGAGGCGCTCGGTATCCCGTTCCCGCTCGCGGAGGTCAATTCTCCGACGAAAGAGACGATGGAACGGCTGAATGCCCTTTTGGACGGGACGTACCGTTAAACCCGCGCGCTTGTCCCTTTCCGTAGGGGTGAAGCGGCGGGTTCTTTCCTTTTTTCGCCAAAAAGCGCTTGATTTTGTCGGGCGGCTGTGGCATAATGAGGACAACAAAGACATACGACAAAAACGCAAGGCGAGGTAGAGCTTCTATCTCGCCCAAAACCCATTTGGTAAAAAATTGGTAAAAACGCGAAATGCGGAGGGAACGAAATGATTTTCAAAAAAGCGGGGCCGATTGATTTTTTGATTGTGGGGCTCGGCAACCCGGGAAAACAATACGAACACACGCGCCACAACGCGGGAGTGCGCGCGCTGAACGCGCTTGCGGCTGACCTCGGCGCGGAGGTGAAACGCGCGCGCTTTTCCGCGCTGTGCGGCGAGGGAAAACTCGGTGACAAGCGGGTGCTGTTGCTCTTTCCGCAAACGTATATGAACAACTCGGGCGAAGCGGTGGCGGCGGCAATGAAATTTTACAAGTTGGAGCCGTCGCAGTTGCTGGTGTTTTCGGACGACGTGGCGCTTCCGCTCGGCACGGTGCGGGTGCGCCGCAAAGGAAGCGACGGCGGGCAAAAGGGTCTACGCAGTATCATCACCCATCTCGGCACGGAGGAGTTTGCCCGCGTGAAATTAGGAGTAGGCGAAAAGCCGCACCCGCAAATGGAACTCGCGGACTGGGTGCTGTCCCGCTTTACGAAAGCGGAGAGCGAGACGATGGATGAAGCCGCGAAAACCGCCGCCGATGCCGCCAAAGTGATTGTGGCGGGCAATATCGACGAAGCGATGAATCGCTACTCCAAATAAGGATACACCTTTTTTCATTTAACAAAGGAGACTCTATGAACGTCCTGCTTTCGGGGCTTTGCGCCTCGCCCTCGTTTCAAAAAGTGCAACGCGCGGTGCAAACGGGGAACACGCCGGTGTATGTGTCCGGCGTGGGACAAATTCATAAAGCGATGTTGACGGCGGCGTTGTCCGAACGGGAGCAACGATGTGTGCTTCTTTTGACCGCCGACGAAGCGGAAGCGACCCGTCTGTGCGAGGATGTGTGTGCCCTCGGCCGACGGGCGCTCGTCTATCCCGCGCGGGAGATTTCGCTGCGCGATATGACCTACGGGTCGCACGAATTTGAGCGGCAACGGCTCGGCGTGCTTGCCGCGCTGATGCAGGGCGCGTGCGACGTGGTGTGTACGACGGCGGAAGCGGCGGCGCAGTTTACTTTGCCGCCGAAAACGCTTGCCGCGCACACGCTGACCTTAAAAAACGGCGCGCCGCTTCCCGTGACCGACCTCGCCAAAACGCTGGCGGAAGCGGGATACGAGCGGTGCGAGCAGGTGGAGGGCGCCGGACAATTCGCGATGCGAGGCGGGATTGTGGACATTTTTCCCGCCGCGGGAAAGGAGCCGATTCGGCTCGAACTGTGGGGCGATACGGTGGACACGTTGTCCGCCTTTGACAGTTTGACACAGCGGCGCACCGACCCGCTTTCCACCGCGACGGTGCCGCCCGCCGTTGAGCGGGTGACGGACGACCGCTTGGCGGTTGCCGACCGGGTGGCGGCGCTTGCGGAACATTTGCCGCCGCGGCAGGCGGAGTGCAAAGCACGCCTGCTTGCCGATGCCGACCGCATTGCGGACGGAATGCCTTTTCACGGCGACAAATATGTGTCGCTGTTGTACGACACGCCGGCAACCTTGTTCGATTACGCGCCGAATGCGCTGTGCGTGTTGTCCGAGCCGCACGCGGTGCGTGAGCGGGCGGATGCGCTCGCGGTGCAATGGCGGCAGGACGTGACCGACCTTCTCAAAGAACAGCAGTTGTGCAAGGAACTGTGCGAGACGGCGCTCGATTACGACGCGGTGTGTGCCGCGGTGACGGCGCGCGGCGCGGTGCTTCTTGACACCTTTGCCCGCACCGAGCGGGATTTTGAATTGAAAGAACTGGTCGCCGTGACGGCGCGGCAGTTGCCGGTGTGGTCGGGCGATTTGACGGTGCTCTCCGAGGATTTGGAGGATTTGCGCGCGCGGAATATGACGGTCGCGATTTTGGCGGGTGCGGAGGAGAAAAACGCCACCCTGCTCGCCGAGGATTTGACGGCGCGCGGTATTCCGGCGCTGTATGCCAAGCACCCGTCGGAACTGACGGCGCGGCACGTGACAGTGCTTTGCGGCGGGCTGTCGGCGGGCGCGGAATTCCCCGACGCGGGGTTTGCTGTGATTACCCACGGGCGCGTGGCGGGAAAACGCCGCAAAGTGCGCTATAAAGCGCAACAAAAAGGCTCGCAACTGCACAGTTTATCCGAATTGCGCCCGGGCGATTACGTGGTGCACACGGTGCACGGTATCGGGCAATATTGCGGGGTGCAACAACTTGATGTGCAAGGGGTTGCGAAAGATTATCTCAAACTGAAATACGCGAAAGGGGACGTGTTGTACGTTCCCGTAACGCAGTTGGACCTCGTGTCGAAATACATCGGCGCTTCGGAGGAGGCGGCGGTAAAATTGCACCG
>JAZRYM010000031.1:0-14971 GCA_045600765.1 Acutalibacteraceae bacterium
CTCACGGTTGCGGGAGTTTTTTTTATTCGTCGTCGGCGACTTTGTACTCGGCGACCACCTTGGCGGCGACCGCCTCAGGTGCTTGCTCATACCGCTCAAAATCGAGGGTGAAATGCCCGCGCCCTTGGGTCAGCGAGCGGAGCATCACGGCATAATCGCCCATCTCCGCCATCGGCACTTCCGCCTCCACACAAGTGAGGTCATCCTCGGCGGGGTTCATTCCGAGCACGCGACCGCGCCGTTTGGTCGCGTCGCCCATCACGTCGCCGGTATTGTCGCCCGGCACATACGCTTTCAGCACGCCAATCGGCTCCAAAATCGCGGGACTCGCCTGCGCCATACCCTCTTTATACGCGAGGGACGCGGCGGTTTTGAACGCCATTTCGGAAGAATCGACCGGGTGATACGACCCATCCACCAGCGTAGCTTTTACTCCCACCACCGGGAAGCCGGCGAGCACGCCTTTTTGCGCGCTGTCGGTCAAGCCTTTTTCCACCGCGGGGAAGAAGTTTTTCGGCACCGAACCGCCGAACACCGTCTCCTCAAAGATGAGCCCGTCGCAATCCCACGGCTCAAATTCCACCCACACGTCGCCGAACTGACCGTGACCGCCCGACTGTTTCTTGTGGCGGCCCTGCACTTTCACCTTTTTGCGGATGGTTTCGCGGTAGGCGACACGCGGCGTTTTGTATTCCACGTCCACGCCGAATTTGTTTTTCAATTTCGATGCCACCACGTCGAGGTGCTGTTCGCCGAGACCGGACAAAACGGATTCTTTCGTCTCTTTGTTGACGGCAAAGTGGATAGTCGGGTCTTCTTCCATCAAGCGGTCAAGACCGGCGGCGATTTTCTCCTCCTCGCCCTTTTTCGTAGCGGACACCGCCACCGACAGACACGGGCTCTCAAACGGCACACGGTTCAAGGTGACCTGCGTACCGACGCTGCACAGCGTATCGCCCGTGCGGGTGGTCGCCAGTTTGGCGACACCGCCAATGTCGCCGGCGGAAATACACGCGGTTTCTTCCTGCTTTTTGCCGCGGATAAAGTACACTTTCCCGATTTTCTCGTTCGCGCCGGTGCGCATATTCACAAGGGTGGAATCGGCGGACACTTTACCGCTGATTACCTTGAAATAGAGCAACTTGCCCACAAACGGGTCGGCGATGGTCTTAAACACAATCGCCACCGTCGGGCCGTTCGGGTCAACAGTCAGTTTCACGTCGTTGCCGGCGCCGTCTTTGCCGACTTCGCCCGCAACCGTCTCCGCCCACGGCGCCAAATCGCGGAACCCGTCAAACAGCGTGGTAAGACCCGCCATCGTGGTGGCCGAGCCGCAGAACACGGGAACAACCTCGCCGCGGCGCACGCCGCCCGACAGCGCTTCCACCAACTCGTCGTGGGAGAACGGCTCGTCGTTGAAATATTTTTCCATCAGCTCTTCGCTCGTCTCCGCGACCGCCTCGCGGATTTTCGTGCGGAACTCCTCCGCACGCTCCATTTCGGGCATATCGCATTCCAGCGGAATACCGTCTTTATACACATACGCTTTTTCGGCAATCAAATCGACAAAGCATTCCACCTTGCCGTTCACGATATGCGGCAACACCATCGGGCAAATCGCCTTGCCGTAGGTATCCAGCAACTGCTGATACACCTTGTAAAAATCGGCGTGCTCCTCATCCATCTTGTTGACGAAGAACAGTTTGGCGATGCCTTTTTTGGTGGCGGCGCGGAACGCTTTTTCGGCGCCCACTTCCAGCCCGCTTTTGCCCGAAACGACAATGAGCGCGCATCCGGCGGCGCGAACGCCCTCGCTCATCCCGCCGGAAAAGTCGAACAGTCCGGGCGTGTCGAGCAGGTTAATTTTAATATCCGACCACTCCATCGGCAACACCGCGGTGGAAACGGACGCTTGGCGCTTGATTTCCTCCGGGTCAAAGTCACAAACGGTCGTGCCGTCCGCCACTTTACCGAGGCGGTCGGACTGTCCGGTCAAATAATACGCGGCTTCGGCGAGAGACGTTTTGCCCGCGCCGGCGTGACCGACAAGCACGATGTTGCGGATGTCTTTTGCGGCATAGGTTTTCATACAGGGTTTTCTCCTTTCGACTGTTTGCCCTTTTTATTGGGCAAAAGTACCAAAAAACTCACTATTTGTTAATAATTAGTGGTACATTTAACAGTATAGCGTATTCGTCCCCGTTTTTCAACTATTTTTCAAAAAAAATAAAAAAAGTCGGTTTCCCGACTTTTTTTAAGAGCGTTTTTCCGTTTTACGCGGCAATCGTCACAGCCGCTTCACTTTCGGCACAAGCAGTCCGACCACCGCCGTCACCGCCATATACAGCACCGCCGTCAACGTAGAGGGCAGGGTATGCGTGGCAAACGCCAACAGCGTCGTCAAAACAAATCCGAGCAGTCCCATCGCAAGCACGGCAAACGCCGACAGCGGAAGTGCACCGCGCAACCGACTGCACGCTGTCAATGCCGCCGCTTTGCCCATTGCCGTGCCGTCGCACGCGAGCGCGGGAGCTTCCTCGTCGTCCGTTTCGGGCGCATCTTTCAGCAGTTGCTCATACCCACGCCGACCCGCCGAGCCGAGAATTTCCACATAATACGAGGGCAAATCGAACGTCTCGCAAATCAGTTCTTCGGTGACGTTTTGGTCGCAAGTGCGCACAAGCAAGGTCACGTCCTCGCGGCACAGCGCGCGCAACGCCCGCTTCGTCGATGCATCCGCCGTATACGACACGACAAACATCGCCGACAGTTGCCCCGCGGTCGAGAGGTAAACAAGTTTGCGACCCGCGCGGGTATAGCGCATTTCGTAATCACGCGACGGCACGTCTACACCGTGGTTTTCAAGCAACCGGCGGTTACCGACAAGCACCCGCCGACCGCCGACCCAGCCGGACAAACCCATTTCCTGCTCATACACGAGCGTATCCACTTCCTGCAACAAATCCACCTTGTCCTGAATGACGCGGCGGAACACCCCTTCAAGCGGGCCACCCGCCGCAATCACCACCGCGGCGGCATCCAAAATCGCTTCGTCAATGCGCGTGCCCGCAAATGTTTTGATACCCGCGAGGAGCACCGCATCTTCTGAAAAGAGGTCGGCAGCATCCACACACACGGCGTTTAAGTTGCCGAACGTGTCCGCTTCGTCCCGACCGAGCACCATCGCGCCGTTGTTCAGCGCATAGCGCGACGCTTTCCAAAACGTCGCCGCAAAGGAAAACGGAAGCGCCACGGGAAGCGCAATACAGAGATTCAGCGCAAACAGATACACCGCCTGCCACGGCTGTTTTGCGGCAAAGCCGTACACCACCGCAATCAACGCCGCAACCAGCGCCACCGCAGGAATATACATTTTAAGGAGCGGTGTTTCAGCGCGGCGGGCATACGAGCGGTCTAAAAAGCGGTGTAAAAACGGCACCGACGTGAAATACGCCAGTTCCGGCTGACCGACCGCCACCGCCGAATGTCCGATTTCGAGCGCGGCGGCTTCGTCTTCCACCCGATGGGCCACGTACTTGTCCTCCTCTTTGCCGACAAAAGCAAAGTTGCCGCAAAGGCGACGTAATTGCAACTGTTTTCCCATCGCCGCGAGGGTCAGTCCCGCGCCGGCAAGAGCGGGAAGCAACCCGTTCGAAATGACCGTGTCCACGTGGAAAAGTTGCACAACGGTGTGCACCACCGCCACAGTGCAACTGAGAAGCACCGCAAAATCACCCGACCAGTTTCCCGCGCGAAAATCCTCCCACGCATCTTGCAACAGCGCGCGGTTCAGCACCATCATCACGCCCAAAATCAGCACGGAATCGACGATATACACAAGCGGGTCGTGGAAAATGCCAAGCACAAAGCACAGCACGTTGAGCAAGGCAATCGCCTCAATGCACGCAGTCGCGAACGTGCCGATACGGTGGCGTGCGCGGCGATAACGCAACTCCGAGGAGACGGCTTCCGCGTCCTCATAGTCGCAGAAGTCCTCGACGTATTCTTCCTCAAATTCCTCTTCAAGCACCTCTTCCGTTTCTTCCACGGGGAGCGCTTCTTCTTCGCCGGTCAATTTCAAGCGGCGGTCATCGTCAAACGCACGGATTTTCTCGCGGCGACGGTGTTTCAAATTTTCTTCCAATTCCGCTTCCCGCTCCTCTTTTTCGAGGCGCGCCCGTTCCTCCCGCTTGCCCGCTTCGTCCCACTCCTCAAAGCACAACTGGTCGGACACCGGTTCTTCCGTTTTTTCCTCCGGCTCGTCGTCAAGCGGCGCGCCGATAGCGGCCATCGTCTTCGTTTCCGCCGACACCGCTTCGACCGGCGCGGCGGTCGCAGGGACAAAAATCTTGACGTCCTCTTCCTCCTCGACGGCAGGCGATTCCGCCACCTCATCCGCCACAATCTTCATATCCTCGTCCCCCTCCGCCGGCGTGGGCGAAGAAGGCGACACAGGCAGTGTGCCGGTCGGCAAAAACTCGGCAAGCAGTTCGTCGGTATGATATTGTTTGTCCATAGAACTCCCTCCGCTCGCGGTTTGTTTTTCGGTCGTTTTCTTTTTGTTCGTTATTTGCCGTTTTGGCGGCGGCGAAGCACCTCATACATAAGAATCCCGCCCGCCACCGAGGCGTTCAGCGAGTTGACGTGCCCCACCATCGGAAGCGACACGACCCCGTCGCACCGCTCGCGCACAAGGCGGGAAACGCCGTGCCCTTCCGACCCGATGACCAACGCCACCGCGCCCGACAGGTCGGTTTTATCCCACGACTGCCCGTCCATATCGAGGGCAAACACCCACACGTTGTTTTCTTTCAGTTCGTTCACCGTGTCGGCGATGTTGGTCACCCGCACGACCGGCATATACTCCACCGCACCGGCAGAGGCTTTATACACCGCGCTTGTCAGCCCGGCGCTGTGGCGTTTCGGGATAATCACCCCGTGCGCGCCCGCGCATTCGGCGGTGCGAATAACCGCGCCCAAATTGTGCGGGTCTTCCAGCTCGTCACACACGACAAGAAAAGGCGGCTCACCCCGCTCGGCGGCGAGGGCGAACACGTCCGCAAGGCTCGAAAACTCCTTGCACGCGGCAACGGCGGCAATGCCCTGGTGGTTCTTGCCCGCCAAAAAATCCAATTTGCGGCTGTCCACCTCTTTGACGGGGATACCGCGCTCTTTCGCTTTGGCAAGAAGCGCCACGATACTGCCCGTGCGCTCGCCGCGCGCCACCTCAATGTGGTCAATGACACGCCCGGATTTCAGCGCTTCGCTCACGGCGTTGCGCCCGGAAAGCACGTCCGTTTCGGGTTTTTGCCCGCGGTTGTCCGACATCTTGCCACCTCATTTCGTCAAAAAGTACCTATTAAAGTCAGTATACCACAAACCCCGCCTTTCTGTAAAGCAAAAAAGCGGGATTTTTGTCGTTTTTTCCATAGATTATATCACAAACTCGTCGCCGCACCGCATCCGAAAAAGGCGGTCGCCTACAATCGGTTTCATCTGCGAAAACGCCTCGTCGCCGGTGCAATGCCCGGTATAAAACACCGCGCCCGTGCGCTGTAACGCAGTCGCAAGCGCGCGCAACCCGTCCGCCTCGGCAGGGGTAAACGCGGTCGGTTTCGCCGTGTGAAATCCGCTGAGCACCGCGTCCGGGAACCCGCCGTACAGCGCGGAAAACCGCGCCAAAATGTTGAGAATCCCGCTGTGGGCACAGCCGGAAAGAAGCACCCGTTTGTCCCCCTCGGTCACGACAACCGCCTGCTCGTGGCAAAAATCGTCGGCGCACTCGCCTCCATCGCCACGGACGGTCAAACCCTCGTTCGCCGTCGGGCGGGGAAATTCGTCCGCAAAGCCGGAAAACACCGACACGCCGGGCAACAGCTCGGTCACGCCCGTCTCGCTTATCACCCGCGTTTGCGGGAGCGTGACAAGCGCTTTGTCGATGCCGATGAACCGCTCACCGTGAAAATAATCGCCGCCCGCCGCCTCGCGGAGGAAGAGCGGAATGTGCGGATACCGCGCCGCCAGCGCCGAAAGACCGGTGCTGTGGTCATAATGCCCGTGCGACAGCACCGCCGCGGAAACGCACGACAAGTCTTTTCCGAGCGCCGCCGCGTTGCCGAGCAACGCATCCGATTGCCCGCCGTCGCACAAAATCGCTTGCCCGTTTACTTCGACAAAAAGCGAAAGCCCGTGCTCCGCCGAAACGCCGTCCCGCGCGGCGCTATTCTCCGCCAAAACAGTAATGTTCACGTCTCCGCCTCCTTTTTTCGATGTGTTTCTTGATGTTTTTCTCATTGTAGCACAATTTCGCAAAAAAGAAAAGAGGATTTTTGCACCTACCCGAACCAACGCACAAACGTGGCGCACCGCCACAAAACAGTGCGCTATTTTCGTGAGGGTCGTCGAGGGCGCCGACCCCTACGCACAAAATTCAAATGACACCGTAGGGCAAGCTCTTGCCGTTCTTGTTTGTCGCGCCGACCGACAACGGCAGGACCAAGGCCCCGCCCTACAACATTACCCAAAACGAATGCAAAAAATCCCCGACGGAACATCCGTTGGGGATTCTATCAAAATCGTTTTACAACGACATTGCCAACATTTTCAATCGGTTTTTCAAAAGTCGCAATTTATCGGAAACATCCGCGCAGCGCAGAGAACGCCAAAAATAACGACGAATTTCGGCTTTGATTTGTTGCAATCTCTCCGCCGGAAAGCTGTATTCTATCGTCTTGTAGTACAAATTAAAGAGGTCAAACAGATAGGTTGTAATGTACTCGTTCAAAAGCGCTTTTTCACCCTTCTCTGTAAAAAACGCGATGTTAGACTGCTTCGCCTGAATCATATCGTATCGTTTTTCGGAAAACGAAGAATGCATAATGCTGCCTTGCACGATTCGATAATAGTACAAACGTGCATCTAAAATACACACTTTATTGGCACGATACAATACGCGAGGAATCAATTCCTCATCTTCATGAATGATACCATCCGCAAACCGTTCTTTCAAAAACAAGTTCCTGGAATATAATTTATTCATCGCCACAATTCTTGTATCGTTTTTGCCCTTACGCGCAAACAGCAGCGACAAATACTCCATCGGGGAATAGACAGTATAACTTTCCTCGGGACGTTCATCCTTGGCTATCCCGTCACTGAGCACTAATCCTTTGCCCTGCACCACATCTGCCCCCGTCAAAAACGTCGTATTCAACATTTGCTCGATAGTGTGATGATTGATGGCATCATCCGAGTCAGCAAAAAAGACATACTCTCCTTTACACATATCCAGCCCATAGTTGCGAGCAGAAGACAAACCCCCGTTTTGCTTATGTATAACCGTTACACGACTATCCGCCAACAAATACGCATCACAAATTGCGGCACACTCGTCGGGAGAACCATCATCCACCAAGATAATTTCAATATTCTTATGTGTCTGGTGTAAAACACTCTCAATACATTCAACCAGATAGTTTTGTACGTTGTAAATAGGAATAATGATGCTAACAAGACATTCGCTTGCTTGTTTTTCTCCCAAAACGACACCCTCTTTTGCTGAAATCGCGATTTCATTTTACCGCAAATTAAGACCAATGTCAATATAACAGCCAAAAAATGACCGCTTCCGAAACGGAAGCGGTCATTTGCGTTTTTCTCACTTAGTTGTCAAAAAATTTCGCATGGACGGCGGAGACGGCGCGGTCGCTGTCTTTTTCGTCAATCAACACGGAAATTTTGATTTCGCTCGTGGAAATCATACTGATGTTGACACCCGCGTCAAACAGCGCCTCAAACATTTTGGAGGCGACGCCGTCGTGCGTCTCCATACCGGCACCGACGATGGACAGTTTCGCCACCGAATCGTCAAACGTCACGCTCTGCGCGCCGACGTTCTCGCAGTACGGGCGCACCGCCTCGCACGCGGCTTCGCCGTCCGCATCCGGAACGGTAAAGGTAATATCTTTGGTGCCGTCGCGGCCGACCGACTGCAAAATAATATCCACATTGATATGCGCTTTCGCCACGAGCGAGAACAGTTTGAACGCCACGCCCGGTTCATCCGGCACACCCACAATCGACACACGCGCCACGTGTTTGTCGCACGCCACGCCTTTCACCAACATTTTTTCCATCTTCGTTACCTCCTTCACGATTGTTCCCGGTTTACGGGAGAAACTGGACAGCACTTCCAGCTCCACGTTGTATTTTTTCGCCATTTCCACCGAACGGTTGTTGAGCACCTGCGCGCCGAGCGTCGCCAGCTCCAACATCTCGTCATAGGTGATTTCGTCCAACTTGCGCGCGCCGTCCACCTTGCGCGGGTCCGCGGTATACACGCCCTCCACGTCGGTGTAAATCTGGCACAAATCCGCGCCCATCGACGCGGCAATCGCCACCGCGCTCGTATCCGAGCCGCCGCGGCCGAGGGTGGTAATATCGCCGAAGCGGTTTAACCCTTGGAACCCCGCGACGATAACGATTTTTTTCTTGTCCAGTTCAGCGCGGATACGCTCCGGGTCTACCTTTTTAATGCGGGCGGCGGAGTGTTGACTATCAGTCGAAAAACCCGCCTGCCACCCGAGGAGCGACACCACCGGATAGCCCATATTTTCAATCGCCATCGCGAGCAGCGCAATGGAAATCTGTTCGCCCGCCGACAAGAGCATATCCATTTCGCGCTTGCTGGCTTTCGGATTGATTTCGTTCGCTTTTTCAATCAGGTCGTCCGTCGTATCGCCTTGCGCCGACACGACCACCACCATATCGTTACCCTCTTTGTACTTGTCCGTGACCACGCGCGCCACGTTGTTGACGCGCTCGGCATCCGCCACGGAACTGCCGCCGAATTTCTGTACGATTACCATAATTTTCGCCTCCCTTGGATTACAACGCCGCCATACGGATACGGCTCAACAGTTTTGCGCCGCGAAGCGCGGAAACTTTTTGGTTCAACACGTCCTCGCTCATCACGTCGGTGACAAACGCGAGTTCCCCGTCGCCCGCATCCGGGCGGGACACCGCTTTCACGTCGCCGAACGCTGACAGCACTTCCGACCACGCGGTTTGACGGTCATCGCAAGACAGCCGCACAAGATACGCCATTTCGGCGGCGGAAGCAGGCAACACGTAACCGTCCACCGCGCCGTCCCAAAACAGGCTCTTGCGGTTGCCGATATGTTTCGCCTCATCAATCACGTCGCCGACCACAGCGGAAGCGGTAGGCAGTTTGCCCGCGCCTTGCCCATAAAACACCACGTCGCCAATCGCGTCGCCGCGCACGAGAATCCCGTTAAACACGCCGTTCACGTCGGACAGCAGGCTGGTTTTCGGCAACACCATCGGCGCCACCATTACCTGCACCTTGTCGTCCGCCACCTTTTTCACGTGGCCGATGAGTTTAATCACGCCGCCGACGGCACCCGCCGTCGCCACGTCTTCCAGCGTGATTTTGCGCAATCCCTCGGTATACACCGCATCGGGGAACACGTGCTTACCGAATGCGAGCGATGCCAAAATGCAGATTTTGCGGCACGCATCGTGCCCGTCAATATCCGCCGAGGGGTCGCGCTCGGCATAGCCGCGCTCTTGCGCAAGCGACAGCGCCGCATCAAAGTCCATGTGCTGTTCAATCATTTGGGTGAGCATAAAGTTAGTCGTGCCGTTCAAAATGCCCGCAATCTCGGACACCTCGTTCGCCGCGAGACACTCGTTGATGGGGCGCAAAATCGGAATACCGCCGCCCACGCTCGCCTCAAACATAAAATTGAGGTTGTTGTCTTTCGCCAGTTTCAAGAGCTCGTCGCCTTTCGCCGCCACCAACTCTTTGTTGGAGGTCACGACGCTTTTGCCCGCTTCCAGACACGCTTTGACGAAATCATACGCCGGGTGCAAGCCACCCATCGTCTCGACCACAATCTGAATGCGGTCGTCCGTCAAAATATCGCCAAACTCTTTGGTCAGGCACGATTCAAACGGGTCGCCCGGAAACTCGCGCAAATCGAGAATGCGGAGCACTTGCAGGTCGTCTCCCGCTTTGCGCGCAATACTCGCGGCGTTTTTGTGCAACACTTCCGCCACACCGGAGCCCACCGTTCCGTAGCCCATAATGCCGATTCCTATCACAGTATATTCCTCACTTTCGTGGATTGTCTTTCGTAATATTTTGCCCCGCCGCCGCCGACGTAATCTTCAACACGCCTTTTAAGCCGGCAAGCGACTGCAAAAATAAGTCCATCGTCATCTTCAACCGGTCAACCCGCGCCGAAACGGACACGCTCGCCGTGCCGCTGTCCGGAATGTTTTGGTTGACGGTCAAAATGTTTGCCCCCGCTTCGGCAAACGCCGACAAGAGGGACGACAACACGCCCGGACGGTCTTGCAACAAAAAGTGCAGGGTCAAAAGCCGCCCTTCCGCTTCCTCATTATAGGGGAACACCGCGTCTTTGTACTTGTAAAACGCACTGCGGGAAATACCCGCCATCCGCGCCGCTTCCGCCGCGGAGTCTGCCGCGCCCGATGCCAACAACTCTTTGGCTTTCAGCGCTTTCAAAAAAACTTCCGGAAGCGCGCGCGCATCGGCAAGTACCCATGTGGCCCGTGCCTCTCTCATAGCGACACCTCTTTCGGGTTGTCCGCGTATCGCGGACTTGTGTTTTACGACGAAATACACTATACCACACTTCTCTTAGAATTGCAAGGGGTTTTTGAAATTTTTTACAAGGTTTTTTTGCGCAAGCCACACGCTTACCCGCGGCGCCCCACCCCGGAAAAGAAAAAAGTCAACCGCACCCCCGTCGCCGTCCCTTGCAAAAATTCCCGAAACTCCTTGCATTGCGGCGGAAAATTTGGTATACTTTGGCTATACGATAAAAACTCGGTGAAAGGACTTCGCGGCTATGCAACAATTTTTAGAAAAACTTATTGACCTCGGCACGGCGGCAGGCATCAAACTACTGTATGCCATTCTCATTCTCGTGGTCGGCTTAAAGCTCTCCTCTCTGCTCGTCAAGCGGTTCGACAAATCCCCCGCTTACGCGAAATTGGACCCGAGCCTGAAAAGTTTCCTCAAAAGCGGTACCAAAGCGCTCTTATACACTCTCGTTTTCCTAACCGCCGCCTACGTCATCGGCATTCCGATGGCCTCGTTTATGACCATTCTCGCCTCCTGCGGCTTGGCGGTCGGTCTTGCTCTGCAAGGCTCGCTTGCCAACCTTGCCGGCGGGCTGATGATTTTGCTGTTTAAGCCGTTTAAGGTGGGCGATTTCATCGAAGCAAACGGCAAACAGGGCACGGTGAAAGCCATCACCATTTTTTACACGATTATCCGCACGCTCGACAACTACATCATCACTATCCCGAACGGCACGATTACGTCGGGCGATGTCATCAACTATCTGACCCTCGAAAAAGCCCGTTTGGACGTTCCGTTTTGCACCGCCTATGCGGACGACATCGACAAAACCCGCGAGGTGGTGCTTGCTGTCGCGAACGCCAGCGACATCGTACTTTCCGACCCCGCGCCGCTGGTGTTGCTCGATAAAATGGACAGCAGTTCGCTCAATTTCTTCCTGCGCGTATGGGTGGCGGGTCCGGATTACTGGGACGCGCGGTTTTCGCTTGCGGAAAGCGTAAAAAAAGCGCTGGATGCGCAGGGGATTACCATTCCGTTCCCGCAACTGGACGTGCATCAAAAATAACCTATACTTTTTTGAAAAAAAGCGAAAAAATGCTTGACTTTTTCAGCGGAATGTTTTATGATATACAAGCATTCTGCGAAATGGGGGCGTAGCTCAGCTGGGAGAGCGTACGGTTCGCATCCGTAAGGTCGAGAGTTCGATCCTCTTCGTCTCCACCACGAAAAAAGCACTTGCTTCGGCAAGTGCTTTTTTCACTTCTTCACTCTTCACTATTCCCTCTTCACTATCTCTTCCCCTCTCACAAAAGCCAAAAGGCAGAACACCGTTCGGTGTTCTGCCTTTTTTCTTTTCGCGTATCGCCGTTACGAGGCGCGCTTTTCGTGGCTGACGCGCAAGCCGTCTTTGGTCATTTCCCACGTATTCAGCGTCGTCGGGTCAAGTTCCAAATCGTCCACTTCGGGGTCGTAGTCGTTCAACTCCGCCACCGCGTTTTTCGGAATCGGCAAGCCGTCGTCCACACACACGTCGTTCCCCTGCTTGCTGAAACAGTGGTACACCGTGTTACTGCAATAACCGGAAATGCCCGCCGGAATGCCGGTTCCCCGGAGTTCCACCTCGGTCACGCAGTTGACAATCTGCGCGTTCGCGTTATCCGCGACACCGCTGACACGACCATTGCCTTTAATCGTTCCGCTGACATAGCAGTTGTAGATGTTCGCTTTACCGTGGGAGGTAATGCCGGACACGCAGTCGCCGACGACAGTACAGTTGACCAAATTGAGGTTTTGCACCGTCCCGTTCAGCACACCGAACAAGCCCACGTTTTCTTTCACGTTTTCTTTCGGGTCATCGATAACCATATTGCGGATTTCATACCCGTCGCCGTCGTAAATACCGTTGAAATAGTGTCCTTTCCCGAATTCACCAATCGGCACCCACGATTTGACGTCTTTCAAATCAATATCCGCCGTCTGACGGAAGTAGACCTCTTTGAACTTGGTTTTGCCCTCGTTCACCAAATCGCGGAAATATTCCAAATCTTCCTTCGATGTGATGAGAAACGGGTCTTCTTCCGTTCCCGTTCCCGTAAGCCCGGCAATCTTATTCAGCGTATACTCCGCCGTCTTATTGGTACGGGACGGGCGCTGAATGTGCACGCTGTTCACCGGCTGACCGTTTTTCGTGAGTTTGTATACATACAGGTTGTTCACCTGCCCGACACAGGTGTAGTCGGTCTCACGTACACCGTCAAACCATTTTTGGAAATCGCGCTGGCCGAGTTCTTCGCCGCCGCGAAACAGCCGTTCGTGCGTTTCCATACAATTGCTGATATCCAACCATATCACAATATCCGGCTCGTGTTGTTGCAAAACCGCCGCATCGGCACGGGCATACTTGTCGGAGCACACATCATAGAACGGCACCGGTACAAAAGTGTCGGTGTTGAAATTGTCCAAAAACACGTTATAACATTTCACGTACGGGAATCCGAAAATGACCGAGTTTTCGTCGGTGTTGTCCTCAATCACTTTAGTCAGCTCGTCGTACAGTTCAATGTCGTTTTTGCTCAGTTTATAGCCTTTAAGTGCCGGGATGGACGACGTCTCCGTCTTCGTCCAAAACGGCTCGGCGGTGTAGCCCCACCAAGAGTAGGGTTTCACCAATTTTTGCGAAACACCCACGCTCAACACGCAGATAAGCACCGCAGCAAACACCTTGGTGCAAGTACGCATCCGACGGCTGTCAAACGGGATGTTTTTGAACACAATCACCGTCAACGCCGGTATCACCAGATAAGAGCAACCCACGCTGATATCATCCATCCCGTTGGTAATGATGGAAGCACTGCCTCCCGCCAACGCGGCGCAAGCAAAGGTCAATTTGTCGAGCGCAAACGCCTTTTTATGCGAGAAGCCGACAATCAGGTGGTAAACCGTCCAAATGAGCACCATCAAAAACCCGCACCCTACCAAAGTGCGTAACGCAGTGAACAGAACGGTTTTCTGGTAAAACTTCATGGTCATGTCGCCGATGTTGAGCAGAAGCGCCACCGTCACGAGACACGCGGCGCCAAACACAAACAGCGCATACGTCTTTTTATTCGTCTTCGGCCAAATCACCAAAAACAACGCCAACGCCAGCGGAATAATAAATCCGCAGGTAAACGTCTCTTCCACGCCGTCCCACAACTTACCGGCGAACACCTCCGCAAAGAGTGCCGCCGACAATGCCACGCCGCCGGCCAACAAGCCATAGCGTGTCTTGGACGACAGTTTTGCCGACAACCGTGTCTCGCCTTTTGTTAAACAATACGCCAGCAGACCCAAAACAATCGCCACGAGTTTTCCGATATTCTTCACAAAGAATTGGACAATGTGACCGGTCAAAATGGATTTGGTACCGCCTTTGGCGCTGGTATCCAAAAACACCTGCTCCAAAAACGGTTGCAACGCACCGTTGCCGATAAGATACACGGCAAACAGTGCCAACACAAACACCGCACCAATCAGCACAAAAAGGCAAGCGGCAAAATAGTTTTTCTCTTTGCCGATGAGGAATAAGAAGGACATCAGCAGCAAAAACATCACAAAGGAGGTCAACACAATGGTTTGCTTGATAGTCAGCATAAGTCCGCCACAAGCGCCCACCGCCATCAGCCAACCCGCTTTTTTGCGAAGCGGTTTGTCGATGTTTTGCTCATATTTCAAAAAGAAAAACAGCAACAGCGCCAGGGTTATATAAATGGTTTGGTTGTAGTCACCACCGAGATCGGTGACCGACGATACCGACAGAATAACCGCCAAAAAGGATGCCATCCCGCCGAGAAGCGGATTGATGTATTTTGCGGTCATCACATACAGCAGTTCTGCTAAAAACACCCGTTCCACAATACGCAACCACGTCGCTATCACCAACATATCGCCGGAAACGGAATACAGCAGCCAGTTGATGACCAAGTTCCCGGGAGGCAGATAATAGTAAAAATCACGATACGGAACCTGCCCTTGCTGCACCAACGTGTAATAGGTATACGCCCAACCGTTGGAAAGGGTAAACACGCGCGTCGCATAAAGCAACGTATACGCCACCACGGCGATAGCCAACCCCACGCCGACAAGCAGGCGGAACGTCCTCTCGTTGTCACCTGTCAAACGGCCGCGTTTCAGGCGGGTTTTTGTCGCTTCCATTTGCACCTCTCCTTTTTCGACTACATATATCGACATTATACGGTAAAAAGCAATTTTCGTCAAGGCATTTACGCAAAAAAATCCCCATCCTAAGGCCGGGAGTTCGCAAGGAATATATTGTTTCTCGCCTAAAAATTCCCGTCT
>JAZRYM010000032.1:0-13835 GCA_045600765.1 Acutalibacteraceae bacterium
ACGGATATGCCAGCAAACTGTTAAAAAAGAGTTTTCCAATAGTGTTTTGGACTGTTTTAATAGCCTGTTTAGTAATATGTACTGCTACATGTTTTGATTTGATATTTAATAGCGTAACTGTTGATAAGGTGTTGCAAGAAATTAAACTAATAGCTTAACTTACAAGGAGTAACAAAAATGGAAGCAGAAAAGAAACTGACGGGCTACCCGTCCATAGACAAACCGCAATACAGGTTTTATCGAGAAAAACCTGTTCGTGATATAAAAACCGAACAGACGATTTATGAACTTGTTTTTAATAGCAACAAAAATAATATGTCTTATGATGCCATAGAATACCTCGGTAAAGTGTGGACTTATGAAAAACTTAAAACGCAGGTAGATAAAACGGCAACCGCTTTTTCCTGTTCCGGTTTGAAAATGGGCGATACGGTTTTACTCGGTGTTTCAAACTGTCCCGAAGCCGTTGTTTGTCTTTTGGCACTAAACAAAATCGGCGTTGTATCAAAATGGTTTGATATCCGTGCCGGTGAAAAGGATATTGAAGAATACATAAATGAAAGCAACTGCCGTTATATTATTGCTTTTGATATGCTTTTGCCGAAAATCAAGATGATTATTAGCAAAACTTGTCTTGAAAGGGTTTTGATAATAAATCCTGCTGATTCTCTCGGCAAAGCGGCACAGATTGCTTATACCGTCAAATCGAAAATCGGCGGCAATTATTATCCATTGCCAAATGATAAAAGATATATAGGTTTTCAAAAGTTTATAAAGCAATATGACAACGGCAATAATGTTTCCTGTGTTCCTTTTAATAGAGGCAGACCATCCGTAATGATACAGTCAAGCGGAACGACCGGAAAACCGAAAGTAATTGTTCATTCTGATTTTTCTACAACTTCAAGTGTAAAATCCATTTCATATTCCGATTTACCGCTTGGGCATGATGGGGCTTTGCTTAATCTGTTACCGCCGTGGATTGCTTATGCTATTGGTAATGCTATCATTTTACCTTTGTCATTAAGTATGAAAGTTGTATTAAGCCCGACCTTTGATCCATATAACATTGTGGATTATTTGGGGAAATTTACGGTTTGTTTTACAGCACCGATTTGTTATCGATATTTGAAAGACCATTACTCATCTCTCAACAAAAGTCAAAAAAACGGAGTTGAAAAAATAGCGTGTCTTGTATCGGGTGGAGATAAAGTCACCGTTGAGGAAAACGGTGACATTGAGCAAACATTAAACACCAAATTAGTGAATGGTTACGGCAATAATGAGGGTTGGGGATGCTTAACGGTAAACTCAACAGCACATAACAAATACGGCTCTGTCGGCATTCCAAAATACGGCGAAACAATTACAAGTTATGATAATGAAACCGGAAAGGAATTGCCCTACGGTCAAATTGGTGAAATATGCGTTTTAGCAGACACAATGTTTTTATATTATGAGGGTAATGCAGAAGAAACCGCCAATGTGAAGAAAACTCACGCTGACGGTAAAGTTTGGTTGCACACCGGAGATTTGGGGTACATAGATGAAGAAGGGTATATCTTCTTACAAGGTCGGCTCAGGCGTGTAATCGTCAGAAAGGGATTCAAGATTTCAGCATATACGATTGAGGATAAAATATGCGAATATCCGGCGGTAAAAGAATGTGTTGCTGTGGAAGTGAAAGACAATGAGGAAGAACATGCACCAATGGCATTTATCGTATTAAAGAATGGTGTCACCGATGATTTGGAAACCGTCAAACAAAGCATATTGAAAAAATGCAAAAGCGAATTAAAAGCGTACGAAATACCAAAGCATTTTCAATTTGTCGATTCGTTGCCCTATACTCAAAACGGAAAATATGATTTCCGCTTACTCGAAAAGCAAGGTAACGAATATGTTGATAAGTTGTAAGAAGTAATCAAAAAAACATACAGCCACACAGCCCCTCACGACTGTGAGGGGCTGTGTTTTTGTGGTTGTCGCGCACCCACCACCCGCCGAGTCGCACCCGCACACCCGCGCGGACAAAACCGCGTGGGGGTTTTCCGTTTTTGCGAAAACGGGCGGGCGTTGCCCGCGTTCGCGCGGGGTGTGCGGGTGCGGCTCGGCAACGGGGTTTTGCGCGATGCGGGTGGGGCGAGCGCAAGGGCAAGGCCTTGGTCTTGCCGCCGCAAGTCGGTGCACCACGTTTGTGCGTTGATGCGGGAGTGAAAGAGTGAAGAGTGAAAAGTGAAGAGTGAAGAGTGAAGAAGTGCAAACACGGGCGCCGTCCCCTACACGCGCGCCGGTGGTGTGCGTAAGCCTCCCCTTGAAGATGCAAGGGGAGGTGTCCCGCAGGGACGGAGGGGATTTGAAACGGGAATTTTCCTAACAAAACAACCCCTCAGTCTCGCATGCGCTCGACAGCTCCCCTTACACAGGGGAGCCAAGCGGCTTAGGCGGGTTTTGCGCGATGAGAGTCGGATGATGACGTAGGGCAAGGCCTTGGTCTTGCCGCCGTCGGTCGGTGCGGAATTCCAAAACGGCAGGACCAAGGCCCTGCCCTACGGTGCCGCCGTCGGTCGGTGCGGAATTCCGCAAAGGGACGTAGGGGGCGCCGTCCCCTACGATGCGGTACCATCTCTCGGCGAGCGTGTAGGGGGCGGCGCCCTCGACGCCCCTTCTCAAAATGACATACCGTTTTATGGTTACGCACCGCAACTGGACGCCGTCCCCTACACCGCGTTTGTGCGTAGCCGTTGGTGGAGGGGTGAGGATGAAAAAAGCGGCAGGTGAAATCACCTGCCGCTTTGGCGTTTTGCGTTTTTTGCCCTTTATAATTTTACATTTTACATTTTGCGTTTTGCATTTTGTGTTTTGCATTTTACATTTTCACAAATCCGGCGGTGAGTTCGGTACCGCAGGGCGGGAGTTTCGGGAGGAACAGGCCGTAGAGGTCGGTGGCTTTGCACTCAAATTCCCACAGCGCGCGGGCGGCACCGTCGAGGGTGTCGGTCTGTCCTTTGCGGGTGAGGAGCGGCAGGGTGCAGCCGTTCGTTTTGGCGGTGCGGAGCACGTCGTAGCCCGCCTCGGTCGCGCCGAGTATGCGCAGATACGGCGGGGTGGCGGGCACCAAATCGGCGGGGAGTCCCAAAAATGCCGCCATCAGCAGGCGTTTCAGCCGCGTTAAGGGATAGCGGCGGGTTTTGACGAGGGACAAAAATTCGTCCACGCTACCCGCTTGCCTTGCGGCGGAAAAAAGGCGGTTTTCTAAGCCCTCGGACACGCCCGGAAGCGCGGCGAAATCGGCGAGGGACAGTTCGCGCAAGCGATAGAGAATCGCCGTGTCGGCGCGGCTTTGCTTGGCGGGACACAGCCCGTTTCCGCCCGCCGCCGTAAGGCAATCGCCGGAGGCGCGGGGCAAGAAAGGCAGGGCGTTGACCAACCGGTTTTCCTCCATCAGCGTGCGCAGGTAACTCGCCGAGGCGATGTCGCCGAGGGGAGCGCCGGCATCGTGGTCAGCGCCGATCCGTTTGACGGTGGCGGCGGTCATAGTGGCGCCGCTTGCGGAAAGGGCGTTCAGGTATTCGATGCCGAGGGTGTTGTTCGGGGAGGAGAGCAGGTCGCCGATAGCGGCACCCGCCGTTTCCGCCAGCGCTTTTTGGCGCGCTTCGGCAAAGGAGATGCCGCCCTCCAAATGATAGCGGAGAAGCGACTCGCAACGGTCGGAGTGCAGGGCATCGGCGGCTTTTTTGAGGGCGGCGATATCGCCGCATTCGCTTCCGAACGCGAGGATATCCACGCACCCGAGCGCGGAAAGCAGCGCAACACCCGCCCGCGCAAATCCCTCGGCAGAGGAGAGAGCGTACGGTGTCGGCAGTTCCACCACCACGTCCACACCGCAGGAGAGGGCAGCTTTTGCCCGCTCAAATTTCGGGAGCAGGGCGGGTTCACCCCGCTGTACGAAATTGCCGCTCATCACGGCAACGACGTGGGTGGCGCCGAGCCCGTCAGGGCTTTTCAGTTGTTTCAAAAAATGGGCGTGCCCGTTATGGAGCGGATTGAATTCCGCCACGACTCCGCAAACTTTCATAATCTTCACCTTTTTGTTAAAATAATCATTGAAATATGGGAAAATGTGGAGTATAATTACAGTATACCAAAAAAATTTTAAGATGACAAGAGGAGATTACGGTATGAAAATTTTAGTGATTAACGCGGGCAGCTCGTCTCTGAAATATCAGCTCATTGATATGGCCGGGGAAACGATGCTCGCCAAAGGTCTTTGCGGTCGTATCGGCATTGACGGCGGCTATTTTCAGCACAAAACCGCCGGTGGGTATTCGACCGAGTACAAGGTAGAGATGAAAGACCATACCGCCGCGTTTGCCGAGGTCAAAAAAGCGTTGACCGAGGGCGAGGGCAAAGTGATTGACGATTTCTCCGAAGTGGCGGCAATCGGTCACCGCATCGTTCAGGGCGGCGCGATTTTCGACAAATCGGTGCTGGTGGATGACCAGGTGATTGCGGACATTGAGTCGCTTATTCCGCTTGCACCGCTCCACAACGCCGCGCACGTGCAGGGCATTCGTGCCGCGATGGAGACGTTTGGCAAAGACGTGCCGGAAGTGGTGGTGTTTGACACCTCGTTCCACGCGACAATGCCGCCGAAAGCGTATCTGTGGGGCTTGCCGTATGAGTATTATGAGAAATACGCGGTGCGCCGTTACGGATTCCACGGCACGTCCCACCGCTTTGTCAGCAAACGCTGTGCCGAACTGCTCGGCAAGCCGGATGCCAAAGGCACCAAAATCATCACCTGCCACATCGGCAACGGTTCGTCCCTCGCCGCCGTCAAAGACGGCAAGGTGATTGACACCACGATGGGTCTTACTCCGCTGGACGGGTTTATGATGGGTTCGCGCTCCGGCGCGGTCGATCCGTCCGCCATCACCTTTATTATGGAAAAAGAGGGGTTGTCGCCCGCCGAGATGGACGAAATCCTCAACAAAAAATCCGGTATGCTCGGTATTTCCGGTGTTTCGAGCGATGACCGCGACGTCACCAAAGCGATGACGGAGGGACACGAAATGGCGAAGCTCGCGTGGGATATGCGCGAGTATCAGATTTGCAAATACATCGGCGGTTTTGTGACCGCGCTCGGCGGTGTGGATGCTATCGTGTTTACCGCCGGTATCGGTGAGAACCAAATCCAACTCCGCAAAGAGATTATGGAAAATCTCGCGTATATGGGTGTGACCCTGAACGAGGAAAACAACAACACCCGCGGTCAGGAAATCGAGATTTCCGGCAAGGATTCTACGGTGCGCGCTTTTGTTATCCCGACCAACGAAGAACTCGTGATTGCCCGCGACACCAAAGCGATTGTGGAAGCGCTGTAAAAGCGAAGAAACGAAAAATCGAACAAATGAAAAAGCGAAAGCCCGTTCCTTTCTTGAAAGGAACGGGCTTTTTTGATAAGCGGATTAGTGCGCGCCTTGCATTGAGAGGGAGTCGCTTTCGTTCCGATCGCGGAAGAGGAGCGAAATGCACCACACACCGGCAAGCGCCACAACGGTATAGATGATGCGGGAGAGCAGAGCATCCTGACCGCCGAAAATCCACGCGACGATGTCAAACTGAAACAAGCCGATGCTGCCCCAGTTCAATGCGCCGATAATCGTCAAAATCAGCGCGAGTCTGTCCATCAACAAGCCAATCCTTCCTTTCTTTTGAGGGTTAGGAATAGTATCGGCGTGCGGACGGGCAATTATTCATCCAGCAGTTTGGCAATCGTGTCGCGGAAACTGGTAATATCTTTGAAATCGCGGTAGACGGAGGAGAAGCGGACGTAGGCGACTTTATCCACGCCTTTCAGTTCCTCCATGGCGTATTCGCCGATTTGTTCGCTCGTGACCTCGCGGTCAAGCGAGCCTTGCACGCGCGCTTCGATGTTGGTGACAATTTTTTCCAGCGTTTCCATCGAAATCGGGCGTTTTTCACACGCACGCATCAAGCCGCGCAACAGTTTTTCGCGGTCGAACGACTGGCGGGATTTATCCCGTTTAATCACCAAAATAGGGGTTTTTTCCACCGTTTCGTAGGTGGTAAAGCGTTTGCCGCAGGACAGACATTCCCGACGGCGGCGAATGCTCAAATCCTCATCCGTCGGGCGGGAATCCACCACTTTGCTGTCAGCAAAGCCGCAAAAAGGACATTTCATAGCGTGTTCCTCCTCTACATAGAATACCACTATATATGGTAGATATACATAGTATAGCATACAAGTTGAAAAAATGCAATAAAAAATCTCCGCTTTCCGAAAAGAAAGCGGAGAGGTGGGAATTACGAAGCGGTGCGATGATTGAGAAGAATGCGGATATCCGCTTCCTGCACGGCGTGACCGTCCACCACGTCGGTGGAGCGAAGCACACACATCACCGTTTTTGTAAGAATTTGCATATCAAAGAGGAAGGTGGCGTGGCGGGCGTAGTAGCCGTCCATGAACGCCTTTTTGTTGACTCGCAGGTTGTCGCGGCCGTTGATTTGCGACCAGCCGGTAAGACCGGGACGCACCGTGGTGGCGAAATGCAGCTCGCGCAGGCGGAGCAGTTCCTTTTCCGCCGGAATGACCGGGCGCGGGCCGACAAAACTCATATCGCCGATGAGAATGTTCCACAGTTGCGGCAGTTCGTCAAGGCTGAACCGACGAAGCATACGACCGGTGGGGGAAATGTATTTTTGCGCTTCCAGGTCGCAGGTGGCGACGTTTTGGGGCGCATCAATGCTCATCGTGCGGAATTTGAGGCACCGGAATTCTTTTCCGTCTTTGCCGATACGCGTTTGCAGGAACAGAGGCGAAGCCTTGGTATCCCACGCGGAGATGAGGGCGACAGCCAGTTCGAGCGGAATCAACAGCACAAAGAGGAGCAGGGCGAACACGATGTCGAGTGTCCGCTTCACAAAGAGGAAACTCTTGTGCGGCGTTTTGATATTTTTGGTCGGGGCATTCATGGAGATTAACGCTTCGCGGCTCATGTTCGTCACTCCTTTCCATTTCGTTCAAATCGCGGGTTTTCCCGCTTTGCAACGTCATTATACTCTGTAAAGCGGCGAAATACAAGTTTCAATTTTGTAACCTTTTTGTCACTTTTGTAACCATTTTCATTTACATAAAGACAAGACGGTGGGAAATTCTAAAATAAAATGGCGAAAAAACGGTCAAAACGCCGAAAAAACAGTCGAAAAAGGAGGGGTATGCGTGTATCCGAAAGTCAAACGGTGGTTGGATGCGGGAGCGGCGGCGGTGTTGCTGGCGACGTTTTTGCCGCTGATGATGGTGCTTGCGTTGCTGCTTTGCGCGACGCAACCGGGGCCCGCGCTCTTTTCGCAAACGCGGGTGGGAAAAGGGGACAAGCCTTTTACCATTCATAAATTTTGCACGCTCTATCCGGACGGTACGCGCAAAACGCCGCTCGGCGCGTGGTTACGGCGGTGGAGCCTCGATGAACTGCCGCAACTGTGGAACATTCTTGTCGGCGAGATGAGTTTTGTCGGCCCGCGTCCCGTCGTTCCGAGCGAACGCGAATTGCTCGCCGCTCGCCGCTTTTACGGCGCGACGGGCGTTTTGCCGGGATTAACGGGACTTGCGCAGGTGCGCGGGCGCAAGCGGTTGAGCGCCGAGGAAAAGGCGCGGTGCGATGCGTATTACTGCAAAGAGATGTCCTTTTCGCTTGACCTCTATATTCTGTGGCGCACGCTGTTTTGTGTGCACAGCGCCGATGAAAGTCCCCGTAAAAAGCCCTTGACAAACGCTTGAAAAGCGGGTATACTGAACGTATAGCAAGAAAGGCTTTGACGGGTCTCAACCGTTTTTGGCGGCAACAAGAGAGAGTTCCTCGGATTTCCGGCTGAAAGGGAACTTGTGTCGCGCACGGTACGCCAACCCCGAGCCTCGCCGCGAGGAGTGGCGACGTGTTCCGCGTTAAGGAGCAAAGCGGCGGTCGTTTCGACCGCAAATTGGGTGGTACCGCGGAGATTGGTCTTCGTCCCTTTGTGGGGCGAGGGCTATTTTTTTATGGTATCGCCGAAAAAATCGGTTGTAGAAAAATTTACATAACGAAAGAAGGATTTTCATTGGAATGGACAGGACTTAATGAACTGCGCGAAAAATATCTCGCGTTTTTCGAGAGCAAGGGGCATTTGCGCCACGACAGTTATTCACTCATCCCGCAAGGGGACAAATCGCTTTTGCTGATTCCCGCGGGGATGGCGCCGCTGAAAAAGTATTTTACCGGCGAGGCGGTGCCGCCGCGCAAACGGATGACTACCTGTCAAAAATGCATCCGCACGCCGGATATTGAGCGTGTCGGAAAAACCGCCCGCCACGGCACCTATTTTGAGATGCTGGGCAATTTCAGCTTCGGCGATTATTTCAAGAAAGATGCCACCGCGTGGGCGTGGGAATTTTGCACGAAAGTGCTCGAAATGCCGGTGGACAAGCTGTATGTCAGCATTTATGAGGACGACGACGAGGCGTTTGAAATTTGGACGAAACAAAACGGCGTTGACCCGTCCCACATGGTGCGCCTCGGAAAAGAGGACAACTTCTGGGAGCACGGTGAAGGCCCTTGCGGCCCTTGCTCCGAGATTTATTTTGACCGCGGCGCGGAGCACGGTTGCGGCAGTCCCGATTGCCACGTCGGGTGCGATTGCGACCGCTTTGTGGAATTCTGGAATCTCGTGTTTACCCAGTTCGATTCGGACGGAAAAGGGACGTATACCCCGCTCGCCAACCCCAACATCGACACCGGTATGGGGCTTGAACGTCTCGCCTGCATTATGCAGGGCGTGGACAACCTCTTTGAGGTGGACACGGTGCAAAACATTATGAAACACGTGTCGGAGATTGCCGGCGTGACCTACGGCGACAACGAGAAAACCGACGTGTCGCTCCGTGTGATTACCGACCACATCCGCTCCACCACCTTTATGGTGGGCGACGGCGTGATGCCGTCGAATGAGGGGCGCGGTTACGTGCTTCGCCGTCTGCTTCGTCGCGCCGCGCGGCACGGGCGTTTGCTCGGCATCAAAGAGCCGTTCCTCTACAAAGTGTGCGAGACGGTGGTTTCCGAGAACCTGTCCGCTTACCCCGAACTGAAAGAGAAAGAGGACTTTATCAAAAAACTCATCCGCAACGAGGAAGAGGCGTTCGACAAGACCATCGACAGCGGGTTGCAACTCTTAAACGAGTGCCTTGACAACCTGAAAGGGGACACCCTTTCGGGCGAAGATGCGTTCAAACTGTACGATACATACGGATTCCCGCTTGACTTGACGGTGGATATTCTGGAAGAAAAAGGCCTCAAAGTGGACGAGGCGGCGTTCCAAGAGAAGATGACCGAACAGCGCACCCGTGCGCGCAACGCTCGCAAAGATGCGGGCGCGGATGCGTGGAAAGGGGAAGCGCAGGTGGCGGAGACGCTTGCGCCCACGAAATTTGTCGGTTACGATACGCTGACCGCCGATGCCAAGGTGGTGGCGATTATTCGCGAAAATCAGTTGGTGGACAGCGTTTCCCTCGGCGAACCCGCCGCGGTGGTGCTGGATACCACGCCGTTTTACGGCGAGTCGGGCGGCCAGGTCGGCGACAGCGGCACGCTGTCCGGCGAGGGCGGCACGTTTGACGTGGAAGGTACGCTGAAGGTTGGCACGGGCGTGTTTGTGCATAACGGCACGGTGTCGCTCGGCGACATTCGCGTGGGCGACACGCTGGTAGCGGCGGTCAACGAGGGCGTGCGCCTTTCGACCATGCGCAACCACACGGCGGCGCACTTGTTGCAAGCGGCGCTTCGCCGCGTGCTTGGCACGCACGTGGAGCAGGCGGGTCAGCTCGTGGACGACAAAAAAGTTCGCTTTGACTTCACCCATTTCTCCGCGCTGACGGCGGAGGAGTTGACGCAGGTGGAAACGCTTGTCAACGAGTGGATTCTCTCGGGTACGGCGACCGATATTCGCGAAATGCCGATTGACGAAGCGCGTAAACTGGGTGCAATGGCGCTGTTCGGCGAGAAATACGGCGACGTGGTGCGCGTGGTGTCCGTGCCGGACGTGTCGGTGGAATTTTGCGGCGGTACGCACGTGAAAAACACCGGCAACCTCGGGTTGTTCCGCGTTTTGAGCGAGACGTCGGTGGCCGCCGGTGTGCGCCGTATTGAGGCGACGACGGGATTAAACTCCCTTGCCGCCGTGCGCGCGACCGATGCCCTTATCGGCGACGCGGTGAAAGAACTGAAAGCCAACGCCGCGGACGATTTGACCCGTCGTGCCGCGCAACTGATGAAAGAACTGAAAGACACCCGCCGCGAACTGGAAGCCGCCGAGAGCAAACTCGCCGCTTCCGCCCTCGGTGACGTGCTCGATAAAGCCGAAGCGGTGGGCGCGGTCAAATTTGCGAGCGCGGTGTACGACAACACCGACAACGCGGCGCTTCGCCTGCTTTGCGACCGCTGCAAAGACGCGATGACCGCCGACACGGTAGTGCTTCTTGCCGGTGTGTCAGAGGGGAACATCGCCTTTGCTTGCGCGTGCGGTGCGGACGCGGTGAAAGCGGGCGCCAACGCGGGCAAACTCATTAAAGAAGCCGCCACCGCCTGCGGCGGTAACGGCGGCGGTCGTCCCGATTCCGCGATGGGCGCGGCAAAAGGGGTCGGCGACAATGCCAAGGCGAAAGCGGTCGAAGCGCTTGCCGCCGCCAAAGCGATTTTGTAAGAAGAAAAGGAGAGAAGACAATGGATTGCATTTTTTGTAAAATCGTAGCAGGGGAGATTCCCTCCACCAAGGTGTATGAGGACGAGACGGTGCTCGCGTTCCGCGACATCAATCCCCAAGCGCCTACGCACATTCTGTTTATCCCGAAAGCGCACATCGCGAACGGTGCGGCGGGCATTACCGCCGACAACGCCGCTGTGGTGGGACACATTTTTGAGGTGATTGCCGCCGTCGCGAAAGAAGAGGGACTGTCCGACTTCCGCGTGGTGACCAACAACGGCGAGGGTGCCGGTCAAACGGTGCCGCACCTGCATTTCCACCTGCTCGGTGGGCGCACGCTGGGCATTGAAATGGGGTAACCCGTATGCAGTATGTACTGATGGATCTCGAATGGAACGGTTCGTATTCCAAGCGGGCGCACGGCTATTTTAACGAAATTATCGAAATCGGTGCGACCAAACTGGACGAAAATTTGCAAAAAATCGACCGGTTCCATTTTATCATTAAACCGGTGGTCAGCAAAAAAATCACCAACATCGTCACCGACTTGACCGGCATCGAGGCCTCTACCCTTGAAGACGGCGGCACCTTTGCCGAGGCGATGACCGCGCTCAAAGCGTTTGTGCCGAAAAACGCGGTGGTGCTCACATGGAGCAACACCGATTTGCTGGTACTTATCGAAAACTGCCGCTTCTTTTTCAAGCGGGAGCGCATCCCGTTTTTGTCGGCGTATGCCGATGCGCAGGCGTATTGTCAGCCGCGCATCGCGCCGGATACACCCGTCGGTCAGCAAATGGGGCTGACGAAAGCGGGCGAGGCGCTCGGCATCTCGACCGAGGGATTGGAAGCGCACCGCGCGGTGGATGACAGCGAGTTGACCGCCCGCATCTTTGCGGCGACCTATGACAAACCCTCGTTTGAGGCGTTTGTCAAGCGCACGGATGAGGATTTTTACAAACGCCTGCTCTATAAGCCGCATTTTGTGTCGCATGTAGGCAACCCGCTTGTAAAGCTCGAATACTTGACATTCGAGTGCCCCGCGTGCGGCAGACCGTTGCAAGCGCAAAGCAAATGGCGTTATTCCGGGCGGATGTTGTGCGCGGATATGCCCTGCTCCTGCGGGAAAAAGTATGTCGGACGGGTGCAGGTCAAGGTGTTGTATGATGATGTGGCGGTGCGCCGCCGCTTGACCGAAGCCAAACCGAAAGAGGAATCGACGGAGGATACGACGGAAACCGAAGCGTAAAAAAGAACAGAAAAAGAGCGAGCCGTGTAAAGTTTAACCACTTTACACGGCTCGCTTCGGCTTTTTGTAAAAATTTATTTGCCGAGGAGGAGCAGGAGCAACAGTTCGACAAATCCAACGCCGAGGAGAATCATCAACCCGCGGAAACGGGGTTTGAGGACGCGAAATTTGAGCAGATAGGACGGAATGGCGGCGAGCAACACGAGGAGATAAATCCACTGAAACGCGCCATCGCCCACGAGACCCCGTAAAAGGTAGATTGCGGGGAGCACAAGCGAGATGTAGTTGACGGGGAAGCCCTCATAATAGCGGAACGGGTGGTCGCCTTGTTTTATACGGGCTTCTTGCGCGACGTTGAAATACGCGAGGCGAATTTGCACCGCCACGGCGTACAGTGCCATCACCGGAATCACGGCGGTGTGGCGCAAACCCGCGCCGTAACCGACGGCGATGGGGAGAAGCCCGAACGCCACCATATCCGACAGAATATCAATTTGCAGACCGTAGCGTTTTTCGATGGCGGTGCGTTCTTTTGTGTTGGCGATTTTGCCGTCGACCATATCAATCATACCGCACGCCATAAGAAGAATCAGACCGGTCATCGGTGCACCGTTGACGGCGTAAAACACGCCGAGAGTACCGAGAAAAAGGCTCAGCAGAGTGGCAATAACCGTATAATCAAAAAAGCCAATGTGTTTTTCTTTAATGTTCGCTAAAAACTCTTTCAGCATAGAACACGCTCCTTCTGTTTCCGCCGCGAAACGCGGGCGGGATTACAAGAGTTGCCACCAGTATACCACATAAAATCGAATTTGTAAAGTCCCGCAAAAAACGGCTGTACAAATCGGCGGTTTTGTGGTAGAATAGAGGAAAAGAAAAACGGAGGTGTCCGTGATGAATTTACCGAAAACCGAGACGTTGTGCGCCGTCGAAAAAAACGGCGTGCTGTTCTATACGTTCCCGTCGATGGCGGCGCTGTCGTGCGTGAAGCACGGGATGTCCACCCGCCTCGGTGGAGTGTCGAGCGGGATTTTTGAGAGTATGAATTTGAGTTTTACCCGCGGGGATACAACCGAAAATGTAGCGGAAAATTACCGCCGCTTTTGCGATGCGGTGGGGGTACCGACCGCGCGGTGTGTGATGACCCGCCAAACCCATTCGACCAACGTGCGGTGCGTGACGGAGGCGGATGCCGGATGCGGCGTGACGCGCGAGCGTACCTACGACGAGGTGGACGGGCTGGTCACCGATGTGCCCGGTTTGCCGCTCGTCATCTTGACCGCCGATTGCGTGCCGCTCTTTTTTGCCGACCCGAAACGGCGGGTGGTTGCCGCCGCTCATTCCGGCTGGCGCGGAACCGCGAACGCCATCGGTGCGGAAGTAGTGCGCGTGATGACGGAGCGTTACGGCTGTGACCCGCGCGACATTCTTTGCGGGGTGGGGTCGTCTATCGGGCCGTGCTGTTTTGAGGTGGATTTGCCGGTTTACGAGGCGTTTGCCGAAAAGCCGTTTTTTGATCCGTGCTGTGTTGTGGATGACAAAAACGGAAAGTATCACGTGGATTTGTGGGAAATCAATCGACGGATTTTGCTTTCTGCCGGTATTCCTGCCGAAAACATTACGGTGGGGGATCTTTGTACCCGTTGTTACCCCGATTTGCTTTGGTCTCACCGTGCAACCGGTGGTGAGCGGGGGAGCCTTGCGGGCTTGATTCCTCGTTCAAAAGATTACCCCAACCCGAAAAACCTTAAGATGCCGTTGTACATTCCCCGGGCAAAGGCGTCCGGGTCGGTTGCCAAAAGATGAGCGTCACGGCTGTTGGTGATATATCCCA
>JAZRYM010000033.1:0-2726 GCA_045600765.1 Acutalibacteraceae bacterium
CCCACGAACGGGGTGGGGTCGATGCCGAGGCGGGTGTAATAGTCGGCAATCGCGGCTTTAATCGCTTGCTCTGCAAGAACCGAGCAATGGATTTTGTGCGCCGGCAGACCGTCGAGCGCTTCGACAACCGCTTTGTTTGTCAGTTTCAGCGCTTCGGCAAGCGGTTTGCCTTTGATGAGCTCGGTCGCCATCGAACTGGTGGCGATGGCGGAACCGCACCCGAACGTCTTAAACTTCACGTCTACGATGACGTCGTTTTCCACTTTGATGTACATTTTCATAATATCGCCGCACACGGCGTTGCCCACTTCACCGACACCGTTCGCGTCCGCGATTTCGCCGACGTTGCGGGGATTTGTGAAGTGATCCATCACTTTTTCGCTGTAAACAGAGGCCATTTCAGTTTCCTTCTTTCTCTTGTTTCATCATATCTTCCCACAGCGGCGACATCGCGCGCAAGCGCTCCACCACTTCGGGAACGGCGGTCAAAATCGTGTCGATGTCGTCGTCCGTCGTGTCCTCGTCAATCGTGAGGCGTAAGGAGCCGTGGGCGACTTCGTGTTTCAGCCCGATGGAGAGGAGCACGTGGCTCGGGTCAAGCGAGCCGGAGGTGCACGCCGAGCCGGAGGAGGCGCAAATGCCTTTGGCATCGAGGTAGAGGAGCAAACTTTCGCCCTCGACCCCTTCAAAACTCATATTGACATTGCCGGGCAGGCGCTGTTCCGCATCGCCGTTTAGGCGGCTGTGGGAGATTTGCGAAAGACCGGCAATGAGGCGGTCGCGCTTGGCTTTAATGAGCGGCGTCACCGTGTCCAACTTGGAGCAGGCGAGTTTCAATGCGGTCGCCGTGCCGATGATACCGGCGGTGTTTTCCGTGCCCGCGCGGCGATTGCGTTCCTGCGCGCCGCCGTCAATGAGGTTCGGAAAGCGTAACCCGCGGCGGCAGAGGAGCGCGCCCATCCCTTTCGGCCCGTGGAATTTGTGGGCGGAGAGGGACAACAGGTCGATGTTCATTTCTTGGAAGTGAATCGGCAGATGACCGACCGCTTGCACCGCGTCGGTGTGGAACAGCACACCCGCTTCGCGGCACACCGCGCCGATTTCGGCAATGGGTTGCACCGTGCCGATTTCGTTGTTCGCGAACATGACGGACACAAGCGCCGTATCTTCGCGAATGGCGTTTTTGACGTCCTCCACGCGGACAATGCCGTTGTCGTAAACGGGGAGGAGCGTGACCTCAAACCCCTGCTTTTCAAGGAATTTTAGCGTGTGCAAAACCGCGTGATGTTCAAACGCGGTGGAAATCAAATGCTTTTTGCCTTTTTTCGCCAGTTCGGCGGCAACCATTTTGATTGCCCAGTTGTCCGCCTCGCTTCCGCCGGAGGTGAAATACACCTCACTTGCAAGACAGCCGAGGCAGTTCGCAATCTCCTCGCGCGCGTCCGCAATGGCGTAGCGGCACGTTTGACCGAACCCGTAAAGGGAAGAGGCGTTGCCGTATTCTTCGGTCAAATAGGGCATCATCGCATCCAACACTTCCGGCAACAACCGCGTGGTGGCGGCGTTGTCGGCATAAATCATTTTTGCCATGTTTTCATCTCGTTTCGTTCGGGGAATTTTACCGAAAGATAATATACACCAATTTGGTAGAAATTGCAACCCTTTCGGGCGAAAAAGTTGCGACTTTTTACGGTTTTTTCAAAAACGGCTGATACGCCGCCACGGCGAGTCGGTCGCACCGCTCGTTTTCGGGGTGACCGTCGTGCCCTTTGAGCCACACGAAGCGCACTTCGTGGATAGCGAGGAGGGAGAGGAGTTTGTCCCACAAATCGGCGTTGAGCGCCGGTTTTTTGTCCGCTTTGCGCCAACCGTTTTTCTTCCACGTTTCCGCCCAGCCTTTTTGGATGCCGTCCACGACGTATTTCGAGTCGCTGTAAACGGTCACGTCGCACGTTTCTTTTAAGGCGGCAAGACCTACAATCACGGCGGTGAGTTCCATACGGTTGTTGGTGGTGGAAGCCTCGCCGGCGGACAGTTCTTTTTCCGACCCGTTGTAGCGCAAAATGGTTCCGTAACCGCCGGGACCGGGGTTGCCGGAGCACGCGCCGTCGGTGAATAAATCGACGTGTTTCAAAGGGGACACCTCCTTATTGTCGTGTGTTTTCTCTCTCATTATACCAAAAATTTCCCCACATACAAGGGGAAATGCGAAAAAATTTGCGTTGCGGCGCGTTTCGACAGGACTTTCGATTGACAAAAGGGCAAAAATGGAATATACTAATCTGTGTATTTGCTTTTATTTAGTGATTTACTTTGTTTTTACCAGAAAAATTAGGAGGAAATTCGTTGAAGAAACAACAAACCGAACGGGCGAACGCGCCCGAAAAATTTTCTAAAAAAGCGGGCAAAAAACCCGCCCGAAAACCCGCGGCAGCGGAGGAAAAGAAAAACGGAAAAACGGCGAAACAGTCGCCGAAAAAGCCGACGGCGAAATCGCAAAAACCGCAATCGACGGCGAAAAAACAACCGCAGAAGAAATCGAAAGGGCAGAAAATGCCCGTTTCGACCGCGCCGGTGAAAATCACCTTCCTCGGCGGACTGAACGAAATCGGCAAGAATATGACCATGCTCGAATGTGACGGCGATGCGCTCATCATTGATTGCGGGATGACCTTTCCCGAAGCGGATTTGCCCGGTGTGGACGTGGTGTTGCCCGATTTTTCCTA
>JAZRYM010000034.1:0-18173 GCA_045600765.1 Acutalibacteraceae bacterium
TCCTCCTAAAATACGTTTCGAGGTTCTGTCACGACTCATTATATCTGTATTACAGATAAAAGTCAATATCTTCGTGACAGATATTGCATAATACTTTTGAGGTGAATGTTATGCAATTCAAGAATTTGCGCAGTATACGAGAGGACAAAGATATTACCCAAAAAGAGGTGGCGCGCTATCTCAATGTTTCGCAAAACACCTACTCGCAATATGAAACCGGTATCATCTCGTTGACCGCCGAAACGCTGATTAAATTATCCGATTTTTACGGTGTCAGCATTGACTATCTTTTGGACCGAAGCGAAAATCCTCAACGACAACAATAAAAAAAGCCAACCTGCGAATCGTTGTCTGTTCGCAAGTTGGCTTTTCTGTTTTTAACCGTTAATTTCGTTCGCTTTTGCCGATGAAATAGGTACCGAAGAAGATGACCGCCGACAGGAGGACAATCATCGGGCCTGCCGCCGCCGCGTGGAAGTAGGAGAGGAACAAGCCGACGACACCGGCGAAGATGCCGAACAGCAGGGCGTAGCCGTGGTAGCCGCGCATCGAGCGGGCGACGTTGCGCGCCGCCGCGGCGGGGAGAATGAGCATCGCGTTGATGAGCAGCAACCCTACGATGCGGATAGACAGCATAACGGTGACGGCGGTGAGCACGACAAAGAGGTTGTCGTACAGTCGCACGCGAAGCCCTTTACTGCGCGCGAGGGCGGGGGAAAGGGAGACGGCGTGAAAGCCGTTGAAGCAGGTAAGCCACACGACGACCATTGCCGCGAGTGCGCCGCCCAGTACCCACAAATCGGTGGCGGTGACGTTCAAAATATCGCCGATTAAAATCGTTTGGTATTTCGCAAATCCGCCGCGCGAGAGGAGCACAAGACCGAGCGCCACGCCGCAGGACGAAAACACGCCGATAATCGTGTCGGTGGAAGCGGCGCGGGAATGGCGTACCATATTGAGCCCGAGCGCGAACACGACGGCAAAGAGGAGCATCGCGGGTGTCGGGTCAGACAGCCCGCACAGCACGCCGATACCCATACCGGTCAGCGCCGAGTGTCCGAGCGCGTCGGAGAAAAACGCCATTCCGCGGTTGACCACCATCGTCCCGAGCAGGGAGAACAGCGGCATAATGAGAAGCACGGCGAGCAGAGCGGTTTTTAAGAAACCGTAGTCGAAAAAAGATGTAAAGGGGTTCAACTTTACGCGCCTCCTTTCGGGAAAGCCGCCGCAAACGCCTCGGAAGCGAACACGTCCTCCGGCGTTCCCGTCGCCTGCACCGTTTTGTCCAGCAGGACGACCCGCGCGGCGGCGTGCCGCACAAAATCGAGGTCGTGCGACACGAGCAGCATCACCATATCGTCGGTGCGGCGCAGTTCCTCAATCATACCGTAGAAGCGGTCGAGTCCCGCCGCATCCACGCCGGACACCGGCTCGTCCAAAATGAGCAGGTCGGGCGCGGGAATGGTGGCGATGGCGAGGAGCACCCGTTGCAGTTCGCCACCCGACAGCACGCCGGCGCGTTTTTCGAGCAAGTCACCCGCACCGAAGCGGTCAAAATGGGCGCGAAGCGCGTCCATTTGCGCCTTTTTCGGCTTCAAAAATGCCGGACGGCGGGAGGTAAAGGTCAGCGCCATATCGGTGACGGTGGCGGGCGAGGTTTCGTCAATGTCGAGGTGTTGCGGCACATAGCCGATTTTCGGCTTGTGCGGGGTCGGGGTGCCGTTGTGTCCGCTGAACGTGACGGTGCCCTCGTGTTTCACCTCGCCCAAAATCGCTTTAAGCAGGGTGGATTTGCCCGCGCCGTTGCGCCCGATAATGGCGGTCAGTTCGCCGCAATGGGCGTGCAGGCACACGTCGTGCAAAATTTTCTCTTGCCCGTCTTTGACGGAAATATGTTCAATTTTCAGGCAGTGTAATCCGCAACTGTGGCTCAAAACGTCACCCCCGTCAATGTTTCTGCATTGTGCTCCATCGCCGCAAGCCACGCATCGGCATCGTCCGCACCGGTGGTGGCGCAGTCGAGTGTCAGCGACACGCACCGCGTGGCGTTGTCGGCGAGCGAATCGTAAGAAAGGTCGGCATATTGGCTGTCGTAAAGGAAAATCACGTCGCCCGCTTCGCCGATTTCCTCGGCGGCTTCCACCAGCTCGTCGGTGGGCACGCCGCTGTCTTCGCCCACCGAGAGGGCGGCAACCACGTTGAGCCCCAGCTCGTCCGCAAGATAGGCGAGCGAGTCGTGGAAGATGACCACGTTTTTCGTCGGCAGGGTGTCGGCGGCGGATTGCAGGCGCTCATAGGTCGCCCTAATTCGTTCGGTGTATGTAGCGGTGTTGGCGCGATACGCTATCGCGTTGTCGGGGTCGACAAGGCATAGCCCTTCACAGAGGTTCGTTACCTCTTGACAGTAGCGTTCCGGTCCCGTCCAAATGTGCGCGTTGACTTCGAGGTGAGAGGAAGCGTGTTCAAGCAGTTCTTCTTCCGTTTCTTCGTCCGCTTCCTCGCCGTCGTGATGGTGGTGGTGTTCGTGCGCGCCGGTTTGCAGTTCAATGCCGGCGGAACAGTCGATACGCGGCAGGTTCGGCCGCGCGATAAGCGCATCGGAGAGGAACAGTTCCGCTTCCGCACCGTTCAAAATAACCGCATTGGCACCGTCGAGAGCGATGGCGTTTTCGGGTGTCAACTGGTAATCGTGGACACAGCCGGTCTGCGTGCCGGTTAAGTTTGTAAGGGCGATTCCCTTTACGTCGCAGACAACGTTCTTGGCGGCGATATACACGGGGTAAAAGGACGTTACGAAGGTTTTTTCGTCCGTTTTCGGTGCCGTGGGAGTCGCCCACAGCGCGGATGCCGCCGAAAGCACGGCGAGCACGCCCAAAAAGGCGAGCGTTTTCACAAGGGTGGATTTCAAAGCGTGTTCTCCTTTGTTTTTTAGAAAATTCAAAGCGTTTCAAACAATTTTGCCGTCGTGCAGGCGCAACGTGCGGGGAAGTGAGGCGGCAATGGCGTTGTCGTGGGTAACGAGGATGACGGTGTTGCCGAGCGCGTTCCAGCGGGTGAGAAGCGCCATAATATCCGTGCCCGAGCGGGAATCGAGGTTGCCGGTCGGCTCGTCCGCAAGCAGGAGTTTCGGGCGGGTGACGAGGGCGCGGGCAATCGCGACACGCTGTTGTTGACCGCCGGACAGTTCAAGCGGACGGTGGGACGCGCGATGTGAAAGCCCGACCGCCGACAACATCGCGTAAGCGCGCCGCCGCCGTGTGGCGGAGGGAACGCCGCAAAAGGTGAGCGGCAGTTCGACGTTTTCGAGGGCGGTCAGCGTGGGGAGCAGGCGAAAATCCTGAAACACAAAGCCGATTTTTGTGGCGCGCAAGGCGGCACGTTCGTTCGGAGTGAGGACGGCGACGTCCCGCCCGCCGAACTTATAGATACCGCTCGTCGGCGATGAAAGGCAGCCGAGCAAGGTCGTTAAGGTGGATTTTCCCGAGCCGGAGCAACCGATGATGCCCACCATTTCGCCCGCATTGACCTCAAAAGAGACATCCGCCAGCGCGGTGACCGTTTCGGTTTTGCGGGGATAGCGTTTTTCGACGTGTTCCAGCGTTATGAGTGCTCCCATAAAAGTTACCTCCACTATACACCATTTTTTTTAGTTTGTCCATCTTTTTTGCAATCACGAAAAATTCTTGTAAAAAGGTTGTTTACAAACACGGAAAAATCCGTTATAATAAGAAACATATACAGGCTTTGAAAGCGAAAGGAGCAACTTTATTATGAAAACGATGAAACGGGCGCTCGGTATGATGTTGGCGCTGACCCTTGCGGTGTTTGCGTTCGGGTGTTCTACGCCGGCGGTGGCGATGTCAGCGGGCGGAGTGGATTATCCCACTTCCGAATACCTCGCGTATCTCTATCAAAACGCCAGCCAAATTTACAGCTATTATTCCTATTTCGGTGACACCTCCACCATTTGGAGCCAGACGTTGCCGTATGAAAACCCCTACGATTTCAGCGCGGACGACAAGGACGAGGACGACGAGGCGAACGCCGAAACGACTACGACCGCGACCGGCGCCGCGATTGAAATTGAAGAAAACACGATGCCGATTGCCGACTACATCAAGAAGGCAACGCAAGACCAACTCGTCTATTTCTCCGCGTTAAAAGCGCTGATGGATGAAAACAAACTCGCTATCAGCGAGGAAGACTTGGCTGCCGTCGACAACGCAATGGCGACCTATAACGAGGCGGATTTGCTCGAAAACGGTTTCTCGCTTGACAGCTTCCGTAAAGCGTATATCAACTCGACTTACCTTGAAGACACGGTTTTTATGGGTGTTTTCGGTAAAGACGGCAAACAGGCGACCAAGCAGGCGGACATCGACAAGTATTTCGACGACAACTATCTGGCGTATGAGATTATCCAAGTTTCGCTTGAAGACAGCGAAGGCAATGCGTTGACCGAATCGGAAATTGCCGACAAAAAAGCGAAACTTGAAGGCTATCGTAACGTGTTTTACGCGACGGGAGACTTTGACAAGGCGATTGCCGCCTATGATGCCGACACCACGGTGGACAGCGAAAATGCTGATAAAACGAAATACGACACCGACTATGCCGGTGAGCCGAAAGCGAACGTCACCTCTAACAGCTCGCAAAACGTACAAACGGTGGATGCCGGCGAGGATAGTGCCGATGCCGACCTCGTGAAACTCATTCGCTCGGTGAAAGAGGGCGAGGTTGCCCTGACCGAATACAAACAAAACGGCAAGAACCGTATGGCGGCGCTCGTTTACCGTATTGACCCGGACGGCAAAGGCCGCGAGACCTACCGTGCCGACAGCGAAGAGGGGATTATCAAATCGCTTCGCGAAGCGGATTTTGAAAAATTGGTGCAAGCCAAAATGGATGCCCAAAAAGACAGCGTGAAAATCAATGCGCGCGCCGTGAAAATGTGCGACCCGCAGAAATTCTTTGAATAAGCCGCAAAAGAGTAAACAACCAAAAACCGCCGTTGCAAAAGATGCAACGGCGGTTTTTTTGACGATATTTTTGCTTTTTACGAAAAGAGCGATTCGGCGATACGCACGGTGTCCATCGCGTCTTTGCCGTAGAAATCCGCGCCGATTTGCGCGGCGTAGTCGGCGGTAAGAACCGCGCCGCCGACCACCACTTTGACGTGCGGCGCTTTTTCGCGCGCGAGGCGGATGGTGGCTTCCATCGCGGGAACGGTGGTGGTCATCAGCGCTGAAAGCCCGATGAGTGCGGCGTTTTTGTCAAGAGCGGCGGCGACAATCGTTTCCGGCTCGACGTCGCGTCCGAGGTCAAACACGGTAAAGCCGTAGTTTTCGAGTAGGAGTTTCACGATGTTTTTGCCGATGTCGTGAATGTCGCCTTTGACGGTGGCAAGCACGATGTTTCCGGGACGGGACACCGTGTCGCTGCCGCTCATGGCGCGCTTGATTTCCTCAAACCCCGCGGCGGCACATTCGGCGGCTCTAAGCAGTTGCGGCAAAAACACCGTGCCGCTTTCGTAGCCTTGCCCCACACGGTCAAGTGCGGGGATAATCTCCTGTTCCACCACCGCGAGCGGAGCGGCGGTTTTAAGACATTCTTTCGTCTTTTCGACCGCGGCGTCTTTCATCCCTTTGCAAATCGCGTCGGCGAGCGTTTCGTCGCCGGTTTGAAGCACCGGCGCGGGCGCATCTTCGAGCGAGGCGGCATAGGCAATGTATGCCTCGCAATTCTCATCCTCCGCTAAAAGCACCGCGCGGGCAAAAGCGTTGCGCTCCACCGGCGGCGCGGCAGGGTTTACAATCGCCGCCGACAAGCCGTTTTCTTTCGCAAGCGCCAAAAATTCGCCGTTGAGCAGTTCGCGGTGGGGCAGACCGAACGACACGTTGGACACGCCGAGCGACGTTTTGCACCCGAGTTCCTGCGTGATGCGGCGCACCGCTTCGAGGGTGACGAGCGCGGCGTTTTTATCCGCGCTGACCGTCATGGTCAGCGGGTCGAAAATCAGTTGCGTTTTGTCAATTCCGTACCCTTCGGCGACGGTCAAAATCCGTTTGGCAATTTCCACGCGGCCGTCGGCATCGGCGGGAATGCCGTTTTCGTCGAGGGTCAGCGCGACCACCACGCCGCCGTATTTTTTAGCGAGCGGGAAGACGCTTTCCATCGATTCTTTCTTGCCGTTGACCGAATTGAGCAGCGGTTTTCCGATGTACGGGCGCAACGCGTTCTCCATCGCGACCGGGTCGGAGGTGTCAATCTGTAAAGGCAAATCACTTACCGCTTGCACCTCTGCCACCACGGCGGGAAGCAGGGTCGGCTCGTCGATTTCGGGGGTGCCGACGTTGACATCAAGCACGTCCGCGCCCTGCTCCTGCTGGGCGGCGGCAACTCCTAAAAGGTAGGTCATATCCTGCGCGACAAGCGCTTCGCGGAACCGTTTTTTGCCGGTGGGGTTTAGGCGTTCGCCGATGACGGTAAAGTTGTCAAGGTCAACCGCTTTACAGCCGGAACAGACGGTGGTTTTCGATTTTTTCGTCACGGGGACGGGGGTGAGCTCTTTGCACGCCTCAAAAAGTGCCGCCAAATGGGCGGGCGTAGTGCCGCAACAACCGCCGACGATGCGCACGCCCTTTTTGACGAGCGCCGCCACGTCGGCGGCGAAGTCGGCGGGGTTCACGTCAAACACCGTGTTGCCGTTTTCCACGCGGGGAAGTCCGGCGTTCGGTTTTAGGAGCACCGGAACAGAGGCGAGGGTCAAATATTGCTCCACAATCGGGGCAAGTGCTTTCGGCCCGAACGAGCAGTTGACACCGATAGCATCTGCGCCGAGCCCTTCGAGCATCGCCACCATCACGGCGGGGTCGGCGCCGCTCATCAAGCGGCCGTCCTCGCTGTATGCGTTGCTGACAAACACGGGCAGGTCGCAGTTTTCCTTGACTGCGAGGAGCGCCGCTTTGGTTTCGTAGGCGTCGTTCATCGTTTCGATAAACACGAGGTCGGCGCCGTCTTTTCCGGCGTTGACCGTTTTGGCAAAGGCGGCGACCGCCTCTTCAAAATCCAGTTCGCCGTAGGGTTTCAGCAGTTTGCCGAGCGGGCCTAAATCGAGCGCGATAAACTTTTCCTGCGTGCCGGTGCTTTGGTTGCGCGCGGCGGAAACGCAGGCGAGGGCGTTTTTCGTGAGGGTTTCCACCTCGCTGTCCGAATAGGTCAGTCCGTTGACCCCGAACGTGTTGGTGGAGACGACGTTGCACCCCGTGTCGTAGTACGCCTTGTGAATGGCGGTGACGATGTCGGGACGCTCCATTCCGAACTGCTCGGAGGGCATACCGGCGGGCATTCCCGCCGCTTGCAACAGCGTGCCGGTGCCGCCGTCCAAAAACAGCAGGTTGTTCGCCAAATATTCGGTTACGGTCATAGCAATCCCTTCTTCTTACGGGGTTTTTGTGGTTTTTACGGGTTGTTTTTCAAAATGCCGACCAGCGCCGTGACCGATTTGGTCGGGGTCATCAGCAGGCTGTCGGTCAGCGTAACGCCGAGCTTGTGCGGGCAATCGAGTGCGCGGAAAACGGCGGTTTGCAGGGCGAGCGGCAGGTCGCCGTAGCCGGGACTAAACCGCGGACGCACGGCGCGCTCGGCGGCGAGGTCGGCGCAAAATGCATCGCACAGCGCCTCTACCCGCTCCGCGCCGACCGCGTTCGCGTACAGCGCTTTTTCGGGCGACAAGCGGCGGTATTTCTCCGCAAGGCGGTCGGGCGCAAGCCCTACCGTTGCGGCAAAGAGCACCACTCGGTCGCAGTCGGCGAGGTTTTTCGTAAGGTCGGCGGATTGTACGACGGCAAAGCCGAGGTCGAGCCGGTCGCCGTCCCGCGAAATCGGGTATTCCGCGTAGCAGACTTTGTAGGTGAGGGCGGGTGCCAATTCCTCAAACACGGCGTGTAGCCGTTCGGGCACGTCGGCGGTTTTCGGCAATCCCGCATACCGTACCGCTTCCGCAAAATCGGGAGCGGGCGCGTCAAACGTCTTTGTTAATACGGTCGCCATACGCTTACCCTAAAATCGCGGACAAATTGTCCATAATTTTTTCCGCCACGTCCGGCTTGTTCATCGTGTAGACGTGGACGTTTTTGATGCCATTGGCGTACAGGTCGATAATTTGGTCGGTGGCGTACACGATGCCCGCCTGCTTCATCGCATCGGGGTTGCCGCCGAAGCGGTCAACGAGCGATTTGAAGCGGGTCGGAACGAACGAGCCGGACAGTTTCACGGCGCGCTCCACCTGGTTGCCGTTGGTAATGGGCATAATGCCCGGAATGACGGGAACGGTGATGCCCGCTTCGCGGATTTTATAGAGGAAATTATACAGCAGATTGTTGTCGAAGAACATTTGGGTGGTGAGGAAATCGCATCCCGCTTCCACCTTTTCTTTCAGACGGCGAATATCCTCTTTTTGGTCGGTGCTTTCGGGGTGTACCTCGGGGTAGCACGCGCCGCCGACACAAAAATCCGCGCCGCTTTCTTTCAGCTCGCGCACGAGGTCAATCGCGTAGCGATAATCCCAATGCGAGCGGTCTTGTCCCTCCATTTCGGGCGTAAGGTCGCCGCGAAGCGCCATCACGTTTTCGATGCCCGCTTGTTTCATCGCCTCGATGCGCTCTTTCACCATCGCTTTGCTCGACGACACGCAGGTGAGGTGCGCGAGGGTGGGCACGCCGTGGTTTTTCAGCAGGTTTTCGGCGATGTCCAGCGTGTAGCGGCTGGTGCCGCCGCCCGCGCCGTAGGTGACGCTGACAAAACTCGGGTGGAGTTTCGCAATCTCCTCGGTGGCGGTTTTCACCGTGTCGAACGCGGCATCCGTTTTGGGCGGAAACACCTCGAACGACAGCGACAGTTTATTTTGATTTAAGATTTCGGATACTTTCATCGTAACACGCCCTTTTCGGGTAATATTTAGTCTATTATAAACGATAATTCCTATAAATGCAACGGTTTTGCAAAAGAAAAATCCGTTCCGAATTACGGAACGGATTTTTTGTCGGTTTTTGCAGTGGGCTTTATTTCCGTTGTACCATATCCTATCTTTCATCCTATCTTCACAAAAACGCAAGGGCTATCCGCCGAGCGCCACGTCGAGCAGCATCATCAGCGCAAATCCGCCGACGATGCCGGCGGTGGCAAAGTAGGGGTGCGCGCTCCGTGCTCGCTGACATTCGGGGATGAGTTCGTGCACCGCCACCAAAATCATCGCGCCCGCCGCAAAGGAGAGAGCGTAGGGCAGCGCGACCGTTACTTTGGTGACAAGCAGGGCGCCGACGACACCGGCGAGCGGCTCCACCATTCCCGATGCCTGCCCGATGGCAAAACTGCGCCACCGTCCGCATCCCTCGCGAAAAAGCGGCAACGACACCGCCGCGCCCTCGGGAAAGTTTTGCAGTGCAATGCCGAGCGCGAGCGTGACCGCGCCGGCAACCGCTTCTTTGCCGGCGCCCTCGGATAAGGCGCCGAACGCCACGCCGACCGCCGCACCTTCGGGAATGTTGTGCAGCGTAATGGAAAGCACCAAGAGGAGCATCCGCGACGAGCGGTCGCCGCCGCCTTTGTTCGCCTGCTTGCGGGCGGCTTGTACCCCTTTATCGCTCGCCCATAAAAAGACCGCGCCGCAAAGAAATCCTATTGTAGCGACGAGCCACGCGGGCGTTTTCAGCACCTCTTTCGCCCGCTCAATCGCGGGGTCAAGGAGCGACCAAAAAGAGGCGGCAATCATCACCCCTGCCGCAAAGCCGAGGGTCAAGTTCAGCCACTTTTCCTCCGCTTTGCGAAAAAACAGCACCACGCCCGCGCCGAGGGCGGTGACACCCCACGTCACAAGCGTCGCGCACAATGCCCAAAAAACGGAATGGTTCACACACATCACCTCGTTTCACTATATGTCCGCTTTTCCGCCTCTGCTACTTGCAAAGCGGACGAGAGTGCGCTATAATGGACAAGTGTGCGAAAAACACAGGAGAGGACAAAGCGAAAGGAGGCACCGCGGGTGTTTTATAAGATTGTCAACGGGGCGGTGTCTCGCGGCGTCAACACCATTTTGGAGCGGGTGGACTTTGAAATCCGCGACCGCGAGAAAATCGCCGTTGTCGGGCGTAACGGGTGTGGTAAAACCACCCTGCTTCGCGCGATTTTGGGCGAAATCGAAATGGAGCAGGGGACGGGGGAAGAACCCTTTTCGGTCACCCACGCGGGCGAGCCGACCGTCGGCTATATGCGACAAACGGATTTTGCGGACGAGAGTGTGACCCTGCTTGACGAGGTGAAATCCGTCTTTGCGCCGCTACTCGAAATGGAACGGCGGCTTGCCGCCCTTGAAACGGAGATGGCGACCGCGCCGACCGAGGCGATGCTTACGGAATACAGCGAACTGCACGAGGAATACGAGCGGCGCGACGGCTACACCTACAAAAAAGAGTACGAGACGATGCTCAAACGGTTCGGGTTTACCGAGGCGGACAAGCAAAAACCGCTGGCGGAGTTTTCGGGCGGTCAGCGCACCCGTATCGCCTTTTGCAAACTGCTGTTGAGCAAGCCGGACATTTTGCTTTTGGACGAGCCGACCAACCATTTGGACATCGAAACGGTGCGCTGGCTCGAAGACTATTTGACCCGCTACCGCTCGGCGGTGGTGGTGGTGTCGCACGACCGGATGTTTCTGGACAAAATCGTGACGACGGTGTATGAGATTGAGTATGGCGAGACGAAACGCTACGCCGGCAACTATGCGTTTTTCGAAAAACAAAAACGGGAGAATTACCAAAAACAATGCCGCGACTATGCCGCGCAACAAGCGGAAATCGCGCGCCTGACAAGGCTTGTGGAGCGGTTTCGCTACAAGCCGACCAAAGCGGCGATGGCGCAATCGAAACTGAAACAAATCGAACGCATGGTGAAAATCGACGCGCCCGACCGCTACGATTTACGCACCTTCCACGCCGATTTTCAGCCGGAGGAGGACAGCGTGAAAAAGGTGCTGTCCGCCGCCGACCTTCAAATCGGCTACGACGCGCCGCTTGCGACCCTCAATTTTGAGGTGCTCCGCGGCGAAAAAATCGGCATTATCGGCAAAAACGGTATCGGCAAATCCACCTTGCTCAAAACGCTTACCGGCGAAATCCCGCCGCTTTCGGGTGTGTATCAGTTCGGCGTGCGGGCGAAAATCGGCTATTTTGACCAGCAACAGGCGTTGCGCGGCGGGCCGCAGACGGTGCTTGACGATTTTTGCGCGGAATTTCCGCAAATGCTCCCGTCGCAGGCACGCACCGCGCTCGGCGCATTTCAATTTTGCGGCGACGACGTGTTTAAGCCGCTTGACGCGCTGTCGGGCGGCGAGCGCGTGCGGCTCGCGCTGTGCAAGATTTTGCGGCGGCGGCCGAACGTGTTGTTGCTTGACGAGCCGACCAACCATATGGATATTGTGGGCAAAGAGACGCTTGAAAATATGCTGGCGGCGTATGAGGGGACGATGCTGTTCGTCTCGCACGACCGCTATTTTGTGAAAAAACTGGCGACCCGCCTTGTGGCGTTTGACGAGGGCGCGGGCGCGACCGTGTACCCGTTCGGGTACGACGAGTATGAGCAGACCTTGCGCGCGCGGGAGGAAACGCCTGCCGCGCCGACAACCGCGTTTGCCACCGCCTCTGCCGCACCCGCCGCCAAAGCGGAAAAGGGCGGCAAAAAAGGGTTTACCACTCCGCTGAAAGAGCGTTCCCGCCTGCAAAAGCGGGTGGAAAAGCTCGAAAAGGAGATTGCCGCCGCCGAGGCGGAACTGGCGGCACTTGAAGCGGAGGCGGCGAGTCCCGCCGTGCTTTCCGATTATGTGCGGTTGTCGGAACTGACCGAAGCGCAGGCGGTTTTGCAGACGCGCATCGACGAAATGACCGACGAATGGGCAACTGCCTCGGAACAACTTACAAATCTTCCCTAAAAAATGTCGGAAATCGTTGACAAACTCTGTAAAAATAGGGTAAAATAAACTGTTGTATTGATTTTTCCAATTTTTGAAGAAACGAGGGACTACAATTATGGCAACTTGGAACGATGTGGCGGCGGTCTTGTTTCCCGACGTGACCCGCACGCCGGACGAGTATGAGACGCTGTATCCGCCCCGTAATTTGGCGGAGGGTGCGCGTGTGACCCGCGTGGCGCCGTCGCCGACGGGGTATTTGCACCTCGGCGTGTTTTATTCCGCGCTTATTGACCGCTTGACGGCGGATGCCTCCAAAGGGCTGTTTTATTTCCGCTTGGAGGACACCGACAAAAAGCGCGAGGTAGAGGGTGGTGCCGACGATATTTTGGCGTCGCTCAACCGCTTCGGACTGCCCATTGACGAGGGGTTTGTCGCACCCGGAAAGGTGGTCGGCGACTACGGCTCCTACGTGCAATCCGAGCGGGTGGAGATTTACCACACCTACGTCAAATGGCTGGTCGAAAACGAGCGGGCGTATCCCTGCTTTTGCAAGCCGGAAGACACCGCCAAAACCCGCGAAACGCAGGAAGCGCAAAAACTGCGTACCGGCTACTACGGCGCGTTTGCGCCCTGCCGCAACCTGACGGCGGACGAGGCATTGCAAAAGTTGCAAGCGGGCGAGCCGTATGTGGTGCGCCTGCGCTCGGACGGGGAAGAATCCCGCCGCGTGAAGTTTGACGATATGATTAAAGGCACCATTGAAATGCCGGAAAACGACGAGGATTTTGTGCTCCTTAAATCGGACGGCGTGCCGACTTACCACTTTGCCCACGCGGTGGACGACCACTTGATGCGTACCACCCACGTCATTCGCGGTGACGAATGGTTGTCGAGCGTGCCGAAGCATTTGCAACTGTTCCGCCTGCTCAACTTCAAAGCGCCGAAATATGCCCACATCAGCCCCATTATGGTGGAGGAAGACGGGCACAAGCGCAAATTGTCGAAGCGCAAAGACCCGCAAGCCGCGATGCATTTTTATGCGGAGCAAGGGTATCCCGCGGCAAGCGTGCTCGAATATCTGATGACCATTGCGAGCAGTGAGTTTGAGGCGTGGCGCCGCGCGAATCCCACTGCCGACCGCCGCACCTTCCCGTTTAACATCAAGAAAATGAGCGTGTCCGGCGCGCTGTTCGACCTCAACAAGATGAACGACGTGTCGAAAAACGTCATCGCCGTGATGTCTGCCGATGAGGTGGCGGAAGCGGTGCTCGCCTGGGCGGAGGAATACAACCGCGACTATTTCGCGTTGCTTTCCCGCGACCGCGCACTTACGAAACAGATTTTTGCCATCGACCGCGACAAACCGAAACCGCGTAAAGATATGGCAAAATGGAGCGATGCGCCCGCGTACACCGCCTTTTTCTTCGACGAGACGTACGTCCCGACGACCGAACTGCCCGACACGGTCACGCCGGCGGATGCCAAAGCGATTTTGCAAGCGTACGCCGCCGACTACCGCGAGGTTTCCGACCAGGCGGAGTGGTTTGACCGCGTGAAAGCGATTTGCGCGCCGCTCGGTTTTTGCCCCGATGTGAAAGAATACAAACAAAACCCCGATGCCTATAAAGGTCACGTCGGCGACGTCAGCACGGTGCTCCGCCTCGCGGTGACCGGGCGGCGGAATACGCCCGATTTGTGCCGCATTATGGAACTGCTCGGAACGAAGCGCGTGCTTGCCCGACTTTCGGACATGGCGAACGCGCTGTAAGGAGGGAATACGATGGCAGAAGAATTGACCGCCAAGGGCGGCAACTTTATCCGTGAGATTATTGACGAAGAACTGCAAGAGGGCGGTCGTTGCTACGGCAAACGGGTGCACACCCGCTTCCCGCCGGAGCCGAACGGCTACCTGCATATCGGCCACGTCAAAGCGCTGTGCATTGATTTCGGTATGGCGGAAGCGTACGGCGGTATCTGCAACCTGCGTATGGACGACACCAACCCCGCCAAAGAGGACGAGGAATACGTCGAGGCGATCAAAGAGGATATCCATTGGCTCGGCTTTGACTGGGACGACCGCTTCTTCTACGCTTCCGACTATTTTGAGAAGATGTACGACTTGGCGGTGGGACTGATTAAAAAAGGGCTTGCCTACGTCTGTGAACTGTCGCCGGACGAGGTGCGCGATAACCGCGGCGACCTCACTCATCCGGCAACAAGCCCTTACCGCGACCGTCCGGTAGAGGAGAGCCTCGACCTGTTCGCGCGGATGCGCGCGGGCGAGTTCCCGGACGGCAAAATGACCTTGCGCGCCCGTATTGACCTCGCAAGCGGCAACTTCAATATGCGCGACCCGGTCATTTACCGCATCCACCACGCCGAGCATCATCGCCAGGGCAACAAATGGTGCATCTACCCGATGTACGATTTCGCCCACCCGATTGAGGATATGCTTGAAGACATCACCCATTCGCTCTGCTCGCTCGAATTTGAAGACCACCGCCCGCTGTATAACTGGGTGCGCGAGAATGTCGATTACGACACCAATCCCCGCCAGATTGAGTTTGCGCGGCTCGGTATTAACCATACCGTGCTCTCCAAACGCAAACTCCGCCAACTGGTGGAGGAGGGGCACGTCTCCGGCTGGGACGACCCGCGGATGCCGACCCTTTCCGGGCTTCGCCGTCGCGGCTATACGCCGTCCGCGGTGAAGAACTTTATTGAACGCATCGGTGTCGCCAAAGTGCCGAACACGGTGGAAATCGCGCTTTTGGAACATTGCCTGCGCGAGGATTTGAACGAAAACGCCACCCGCGCGCTCGCGGTGCTCCACCCCGTCAAACTCACGGTGACCAACTATCCCGAGGGTGAGGGCGAGGTGTTTGAGGTTGAAAACAACCCGACCAAAGAGGATAGCGGCACCCATAAAGTCCGCTTCTCGAAACACCTCTTTATCGAGCGGGACGACTTTATGGAAGAACCGGTCAAAGGCTATTTCCGCTTCTTCCCGGGCAACGAGGTGCGCTTAAAATCCGCTTACGTGGTCAAGTGCACCGGCTGTGTCAAGGATGACGCGGGCAACGTCGTGGAAGTGCTGTGCGAATACGACCCCGAAACGCGCGGCGGCAACACGCCCGACGGCCGCAAGGTCAAAGGCACGGTGCACTGGGTCGATGCGGCAACCGCCGTCGATGCCGAGGTGCGGCTGTATAGTCTGTTGTTCAGCGACCCCGACCCCGACGCTTCCGGCAAGGATTTTCTCGCGTGCTTAAACCCCGATTCGCTCGAAACCCTGCAAGGGTGCAAGCTGGAAGCCGCACTTGCGGATGCCAAAGCGGGCGAGGGATACCAGTTTATGCGGCTCGGCTATTTCTGCGCCGATAAGGACAGCGCGCCGGAACACCTCATTTTCAACCGCTCGGTCAGCCTCAAAGACAGCTTTAAGAAATAAGCGTTCTATTAGAAAAGAGAGTATCGCTTGATACTCTCTTTTTTGTGCGGCGTGAGGTTTTGCGCATAAAAATAAAATTCTTTACAATTTTTTTCGTGCGTGTTATACTGATTGTGCCACACAATTCTATATTCCCGCATTATCGGTAGGTGTGCATTTTTGTATTTGGCAAAAATGCACGCTCTATTTTGCATACTTGCCGTATGCGGGATGATTGTGTGGCGCAATCGGAGTTGTGCGTTTTTCGGTGCGTGGCTTCGGCTGCGCACTTTTTTATTTTGGAGGAAATGAGGATGGAGAACGAAAAGCAACGGACGGGCTACCCGTCTATCGACAAACCGTGGCTGAAATATTACACCGAGGAAATTATAAACAAAAAGATGCCATCAAAATCCGCATATCAGATGATTTACGATGCAAACAAGGATTCACTTGACTCCATAGCGTTGGTGTTTGAAAACAAAAAAATCACTTATGGAGAGTTGTTTGAGAAAATTGATCAGGTGGCAAATTCCTTTTCTTGTTTAGGAATAAAAACAGGAGATATAGTGTCTGTTTGTTTGGCTAACATTCCTGAAACGGCGTATATATTCTATGCATTAAATAAGTTTGGCGCGATATGCGACTTTATAGATCCTCGAGCAACACCTAATGTCATGAAAGAACATTTGAATCTTGCAAAATCCTCATTGTTAGTAACAATAAGTGATTGTTATAGTATTTTTTCGCAGTTAAAGTGTTCCACCAATCTAAGTACGATTGTATCGATTTTTCTCGCTGAAAGCATCTTGGATACTTATCCGAATGATAAAATTGAAAAAATAGAAAATTCTATTAGGGTCGATAAAAGCGATATGAGGTGGAACGATTTTATTAATTTAGGAAGCACTACTGTTTCGTGCAATTTTCAATCCTATGATTTAGATTTACCAATAACGATTTTACATACTGGAGGTTCCACCGGGGAGCCAAAGGGCGCATTGTTATCAAACAATAATCTCAATGCGCTTGTAACCCAATGGATGGATTCGGGAATCAAATATGAAAAGCATAACAAACTGCTAAGTTTAATGCCACCGTTTGTATCTTTTGGTATGGCAGCAAATTTACATGTGCCTTTAGTGAATTCTATGGAGATAATTATGATCCCCAAATATGAGCCTAAGGAAACTCTTGACTTAATCAGAAAATACAAACCAAATTGCATCCCCGCTTCGCCGGCACATTGGGAATATGTTTTTGGGGACGATAAAGCAAAAAGTATGGATTGGTCTTTTCTAAAAGTTGCTTTGATGGGCGGAGATATATTAAACCCTTATGTTGAGGAAGGATTAAATGAAATTTTCAGTGAAAACGGTTCAAAATGCAAATTTATTAAAGCGTATGGAATGACTGAAACAAGTACGGCTCTTTCAATAACTTTTGATGAAAGAGTAAACATTTCCGGAAGCGTTGGTGCACCGCTTCCAAAAACAAACATTAAAATAATCGACTTGGAAACGGGCATTGAACTACCATACAATAAGATTGGTGAAATATGTGCGTTAACCCCCAATAGAATGGTTGGGTATTACGAAAAGCCCGCCGAAACAAGTATGATTTTGCGCAAACACAATGATGGAGAAATATGGGTTCATACAGGCGATTTAGGCTTTGCTGATGAAAATGGAATTCTATTCGTTAAAGGACGAATAAAGAGGATAATTATCAGATTTGACGGAATTAAAATATATCCAGCGGATATAGAAGCAAAACTTATGCAGATTGATGCCGTGAAAAAATGCGCCGTTGTCGGAAAAAAAGACAAGGAACATTTTCACGGAGAAAATCCAATAGCGTTTATTGTTAAAAATCAAGCGTGTTGGTGTGAAGGATGCATCGAGAGTTTTTGTGAAAAAAATATCATAGATTATGCCATACCAACGCAGTATATTTACATTGATGATTTGCCTTACACAAAAAACGGCAAAGTCGATTACCGTGCACTTGAACAACAAGCGGAAAACGCAGAATAACGCAACACAGCCCCTCGCAGTCGTGAGGGGCTGTTCGTTTGTGGTCGTTGCATCCATCCCGCGCCGAGCCGCACCCGCCACGCGCCGAGTCGCACCCGCACACCCGCGCGAACAAAACCGCTGTGCGGTTTTCCGTTTTTGTGAAAACGGGCGGGCGTTGCCCGCGTTCGCGCGGGGTGTGTGGGTGCGGCTCGGCAACGGGTGAGGCGCGATGCGGGTGGGGCGAGCGCAAGCCTCCCCTTGAAGATGCAAGGGGAGGTGTCCCGCAGGGACGGAGGGGATTTGAAACGGGAATTTTTCTCGACAAAACAACCCCTCAGTCTCGCATGCGCTCGACAGCTCCCCTTACACAGGGGAGCCAAGCGGCTTAGGCGGGTTTGTGCGGAAAATGTTGGATGGTGACGTAGGGCAAGGCCTTGGTCTTGCCGCTTGTGAATTTTGCACCGACCAACGGCGGCAGGACCAAGGCCCTGCCCTACAACGTACGCCGGTGGTGTGCGGGAAATTCCGCAAAAGGGACGGCGGGTCGTCGGTCCCTACACCGCATTTTGTGCGGTTTGCGCACTTGTGTTGCAACGTCGTTACGCCCTATTAAAAGGAGAATGACAAGGTGTTTGTTTTCGTGGTTTCTACCAAGAAATTCGCGTTGTTTTTGACGTTTTCGACAAAAAGAGAACAAATGTTCGATTTTTTCGCAAAACCTCTTGATTTCCCGAAAAAGTTTGGTATAATGAAAGAGAAC
>JAZRYM010000035.1:0-14456 GCA_045600765.1 Acutalibacteraceae bacterium
TTACCCAGATGTTTATGATGGATTTCAGACAATGGAAATCGGAGGGCGAGGATGCCGCAACCGACTTCACGGTTATGAACGACGAGGTTCGTCAAATTGTTGAAGACTATGATTTCGGTGCGGTGATCTATTTTGCCAATAACATAAAGACTACCGAGGATACCTTTGCGCTCACGATGGCCATGCAGGATGCGGCGATGCGTGACGGCGGTATTCCGCTGTTGATTGCGACCGATCAAGAGGGCGGCAGGGTATACCGTCTCGGCTCCGGCACGGCGCTTCCCGGGAATATGGCACTCGGTGCGACACACAACAGCCGCTACGCCTATGAGACGGGCAGGATTATCGGCAGCGAGTTGAGTTGTCTTGGAATCAATGTTTCGCTTTCGCCTGTCGTGGATGTCAACAACAATGCGAACAATCCCGTAATCGGTCTGCGCTCATTCAGCGACGATGCCGCCACCGTCGGCGATATGGCATCTAAGTGCATCGAGGGGATGTCGGAATACAATGTTATCGGTTGTGCGAAGCACTTTCCCGGCCACGGCGACACCGCAACGGACAGCCACTACGGTCTGCCTTTGGTTGACAAGTCGCCGGATGTGCTGATGGATTATGAACTTGCTCCCTATAAAATCGCGATTTCTCAGGGTGTGGATATGATTATGACCGCGCATATTCTCTACCCGCAACTTGAAGACGACACGATGTTTTCCGAAAAGACCGGCAAGAAGGAATCTTTGCCCGCCACCATGTCCGACGACATTGTTACGGGACTTTTGAAGGGAACGCTCGGCTTTGAGGGGATTGTTTGCACGGATGCGATGAATATGGCGGGTGTCGCCGATAATTGGGATGAGGTGCAGGCCGTCATCAACGCTATCAATGCCGGCGTTGACCTTATCTGTATGCCGACAAGTGTTCATTGCTTGGACGAACTGCCAAAACTTGACGCCATCATCGAGGGGGTAATTGCCGCGGTCAACAACGGCGAGATTTCCGAATCTCGCCTCAACGATGCCTGCAGCAGAATACTGACGGTTAAGGAAAAACACGGTGTACTTGATTACAACGCCGCGGATTTTTCTCTCAGCAAAGCGCAGTCCGTTGTGGGTTGCAAGAAAAATCGTGCTGCGGAACGTGAAATGGCGGCAAGGGCGGTTACGGTCGTCAAAAACAAAAACGACATTCTTCCCTTGAAACCCACGGAAAACAGCAGGGTGTTAATGCTTACCCCCTATGACGATGAATGTGCTTCGTTCGTCCTGGGTTGGAACCGCGCCGCGCAAGCCGGTCTTATTCCCGAGGGCGCGGAGTTCAAGGTGGTGTGTTATGAGAATACGGGCTCTCCCTACGATATTTCTCCTTATCGGGAGGCTCTCGATTGGGCGGACACCGTGTTTATCAACTCGGAAATCAATTCCTCCTCCCGTGTCGCTGACGGCAGCTGGTTTTACTTGGGCCCTTGCGCCTTTCTGGAATATGCCTCTCGAAACGGCAAAAAGACGATTGTGATGTCAACCAGCCTGCCCTACGACGTGCAATTTTATCCCGAGGCCGATGCCATTCTTGCCGCCTACGGTTGTATAGGATCGAGTCTTGACCCCGCCGAGGCGCGGACGGGCGGTTTAACCGAAAGTGAGACCGCCTGCGGCCCCAACATACCGGCAGGTGTCGAGGTCGCCTTCGGCGTGTTTGGCGCCGGCGGTGTTCTTCCGGTCAACGTTCCCGCGTTTGAGCGTGCAAGCGGGAGTTATGGCAAAGACCTTGTATACGCGCGCGGCTACGGGCTTTTTTACGACGCGGTCGGAAAGGAGCCGACTGCGCCGGTGGCTTCGCTTCTCGGTGATGCGACGGGCGACGGTGAAGTGAGCATGAAAGACGTACTGGCGCTTCGCAAATTCCTCGCCGGTATATACGTGAGCGTGGATATGGCCAACTCCGACGTGAACGAGGATACCTTTGTCGATATGAAAGACGCGCTGATGTTGCGCAAATTCTTGGCAGGTATTATCACCAAATTAGGGGTATAACCGAAAAAAAGACAAGTCGGACGACTTGTCTTTTTTGTTTGTGTTATCCGACACAGGGCGGAAAGGGGAGCGAAAGTTCCGCGTTTTTGCGGGTGGCGCAAGCGGCTATTGTGTTTTGGCGGGGGATATGGTAGGGTATACTCGACCGGTCACGATGATGAAAGGATGAATGACTAATGAGTATGGACAAAAACAAATTCGGCAAATATGTCAAAGAAAAACGGCTGGAACAAGGGATGACGCAAAAAGAATTGGCGGACAAATTGCTGGTGGATTTCACCGCTGTTTCCAAATGGGAGCGCGGCGTGACCTATCCCGACATCACCCTCATTCCCGATTTGTGCAAGTGGTTGCAGGTGAGTGAACACGAATTGATGGAGAGTGCCAACGACACGGAATACCGCCACATCAAGGCGGAAGCGCAAAAATACGGGCGGCTGAAAAACGGGATTTTTTACACGATGGTGGCATCGTATTTGCTCGCGGTGCTCACCTGCTTTATCGTGAATTTGGCGGTAGACAAGCGGTTGTCGTGGTTTTTTATCGTGCTGACCGCGTGCGCGTGCGGGTTTGCCTTTTTCCCGACCGTCACCCGCTTTTTTTCGCGGTACAAACTGACCGCGTTTATCGGCTCGACCTTTATTTCGCTGTGTTTGTTATACCTCGCGTGCTCGCTGTACACCCACATAATGTGGGTGTGGATTGGCATTTCGGCGACGGCGCTGTTTTACTTTGCGGTGTTTTGGCCGCTGTTGTTTGTGCGGCAAAAGGCGTTTTTGCACGAGGAGGCATACCGCAAACTGGCGCGCTTTTTCCTGCTTACCTACGGGCTCGGGTTGCTCTTGTTGACCACCTTTTTGGTCGCGTGCGTGGCGGCGTTTGTGGGCGGCGGGTTTGTGCTGTCGATGAAAATTACCGCGTACTGCTTCACTATCTTGATTGCGTACGGGCTTGTGGCGCTGTTGCCGCTGTCGGGACTGAGTAAAGCGGGTATCGACTGCTTTTTGTTCGGCGGGTATCTTTCGGGGCTTAACTATGTGCTGAACGCGTTGCTCGGCGAGGGAGACAGCGCCGATTGGTATCTTGTGAACTTTGCCGACTGGGAAACCGCCACGAACGGCAACGTGTGGGCGTTGACGGTCGGCGCGTGCGCGTTGCTCGGCGTGGTGTTCTTGATCATAGCGGCGATACGAAAAACGGTGAAAAAATAAGAGAAAAAAGAGAAAAAAGGAAAATCGGCGGCAGGGAGTTTATTCCCGTCGCCGGTCTTTTGTTTTCTTATCGCAATTTGTGGTTTTTCCTTTTGAAATAGGCGGTGGTTTCGCGGCCGACAACACCGCTTAACGCGACAAGGGCAACGAGGTTCGGCAGTGCCATCATCCCGTTGAAAATGTCCGCCATATTCCACACGGCGGATACGGTGAGATACGGCCCGACGGCAACGGCGAGGATATACAGCACGTGAAAGCCTTTCAACACGCCTTTTTTATAGCCGCCGATTAAGTACTCCACGCAGCGGTCGGCGTAATAGTTCCAACCGAGGATGGTGGTAAACGCAAACACGGCGAGGCAGACGGACAGCAGGGTGAGGGTGACGGCGTCGGGCACACCGGGCAAACCGCGTTCCCACGCAAAGGCGGTGATGGCGAAGCCTTCAAGGTTTTCGCCGGTGATTTGCGGGTTCCACGCGCCGGTCAGCACGATGGAAAGTCCCGTCATCGTGCAAATCACGATGGTGTCGATAAAGGTGCCGGTCATCGTCACAAGTCCTTGGCGCACGGGCGATTTTGTCTTTGCCGCGGCGGCGGCAATCGGTGCCGACCCGAGCCCCGCTTCATTCGAGAACACGCCGCGCCCGACCCCTTTTTGGATAGCGGTTTTGAGTGTCCAGCCGGCAATCGCGCCGCCGAGGGCTTCGCCGGAGAACGCCGCGCGACACACCAGCGCTACCGCGCCGGGGAGCGCTTTGATGTTCAAGAACAAAATGACGAGCGCGCACAGCACGTAGCCGCCCGCCGCAAACGGGATGACGATTTCGGCGACCTTGGCGATACGCCGAATGCCGCCGATAATCACGAGCGCCGCAAGCACGGTGACGACCGCGCCGCTGAGTATGGTGGCGAGGGTGATTTCTTTTTCGCCGATGACAAAGACGGCGTTGCCGCCGAACAAGCGGTTGGCGGATTCGGTGATGCCGTTGATTTGCGTAATCGTACCGATGCCGAACAGTCCGGCGAGTGCGCCGAACAAGGCAAACAGTTTGCCGAGCCATTTCCAGTTGCCGCCCAGCTTTTCGTGCAAGCCGCGCTCAATATAATAAAATGGGCCGCCGAGGACGTGCCCATTTTCATCGACTGTGCGGTATTTAATTGCCAAAAACCCTTCGGCGTACTTGGTCGCCATTCCGAAAAACGCGGCAACCAGCATCCAAAGGAGCGCACCCGGGCCGCCGAGCGAAATGGCGGTGGCGACACCGACAATGTTGCCCGTTCCGATGGTGGCGGCAAGGGCGGTGCACAGCGCGCCGAACGAGGAGACCTCACCGGTGCCGGTTTCTTCGTTTTTGACCATATAGCGCAGGGCGCGACCAAAGTGGAGCACCTGCACAAAGCGGGTGCGAACGGTCAGCAGTACGCCGGTACCGAGGAGGAGGGCAAGAAGCGCAAAGCCCCAGACGAAATCGTCTACCGAGGCGATGAGATGATTGAAGGACATACGGAAAACTCCAAAATTCTTAAAAATTGAGAAAATGGATATGTTTGCAGCGAGCTTTCGGCGCGGTTGCCGTCAATCGGCGGTTGCCGTTGCGGTGGCGGTTGCCGTCGCGGTGGTTTGCGAGACGGGGTAAAACACGAGGTCACGCGACACGAGCGAGTCAATCCACCAGCGGTCGGCGGGAGTGGCTTTAAGGTGTACGCCCACCTCCGTTGCCGTTTCGCCGATAGCGAGCGGCAATACAAGGGTGGAGGAAGCGGCAGAGCCTTTTTCCACCGTGGCGGTCAGTACGACGTCCGTTTTTTCGCCGTTGAGCGTGATGTTCGAGAGCTCCACGTTTAACATTTCGTCCGTTTTATTTTGGAATACGATAGCGTACGAGATGCCGTGGTTGGTGCGTTCGGCAGAGGGCACTTCAAAAGAGAGCACATCGTCGTCGTAAATGGTGGTGGCGGCGAAGTTGGTGCCGCTCGACACAGAGGGTTTGTCGGCATCGACGTCTTTTTGGCAACCGCAAAGCAGGACGAGTACCGCCACAAGCCACACGCAAAGGATTTTTTTCATTGTCATTTCCCCATTTCTTTTTTATGTAAATATCGTCCTTAGTATACCCAGTATTCGCCATAAAGTCAAGTCGTACTTTTTGTCTTGCGGGCCGCGCGCCGATGCGGTACAATAAAAATGTAAAAATTTTTTCAAAATTGCCAATACATGAACGTGCTTGTGCGTTATGGTAATAAGAACCAAACGGTTTAGACGATTTCAAAAGGTGCGGCGTATGAGAAATCAGGAGATGAACAATTACATTATTGCGCTGACCCGCGGAGACAAAGCGGCGTTGGAACGGCTGTACGCGGAGATGAGCCGTCCCGTGTATTTCTATGCCCTGCGCCTTTGCGGGGACACGGCGATGGCGGAAGACGTGATGCAGGATACCTTTTTGGCGGTGTGGCATTACGCGGATACCTTTGCCGCGCAATCGACGCAAAACGGGCGAGCGTGGCTGTTTACCATTGCCAAAAATAAAACGCTTGACCGCCTGCGTGACCGAAAACGGCACACGTCGATGGGTGACCGCGACGAGTGGGTTGATGCGCGGCAACCGGTGGAGAGTATGCTGTCCGAGTTGGCGTTTTGGCAACGGCTTTCGCCCCTTTCCGAAAAGGAGCGGGACGTGGTGAGTTTACGCCTGCTTGCGGGAATGACGTTGACCGAAGTGGCGGAGGAATTGACGATGCCGAAAGGCACGGTGTTTTGGACATACAATCAAGCGATTAAAAAATTGCGTAATGCGGAAAGGGACGACGGCGTTGACGAAGAAACAGTTTGAAAAAAGGCTGAAAGAGCAGGCGTATGCTGCCGTGCCCGACCGTATGACCGATTTACTGAAAACGATTTCGGCCGAATCCGACCGCATCGTTTCCCTGTCGGATGACGAGGACGAGCCGCACCTCGTCCCCGTCATTCCGGCACAATCTCATAGCGCGCGGTGGCTTGCGCTTGCGGCGTGTTTTGCGGTAGTTGTGTTGGCGGTCGTCGTCGCGGCGACCGATAATCGGCAACGGTTGACAACGCGCGGTAGTGTGGGCGGCGGAGACAAATCAGCTGCCACCGTGACCACGGCTTTTTCAGCGCCGATGGGCAGTTCGACGGGCGTTTCGCAAAGCGCGTTCGGAAGCGGGACGGGCGAAAACGACCAACGTGTGACGAGTAACCCGACCAACACGACGGGGACGGGCACCTACCGCCAACGTCATCACGGTACCGTGACGAGCAACCGCGGGAGTTTCACAACGGGTCGAACCACCGCGAAAAGCGTTCCCGACAAGCGGGGCGGTACCACGGTTTCACCGACCGTGCCTCCAATCACCGAACGTTCGGTGACGGCGCTGCCTTCCACGAAAAAAAGTACCGATAAAACCACGAAAACCACGGTGGAAACAAGAAGTACCGCGTTTGTGCAAAGCCATATCGTGAGGTATATCGTGCCGGTGAGCGCCGACGGCAGTCGCGCGGCGAGCGCGGACGATTGCGTGAAGAAAGTCAAAGCGGGTACGCAGAGCGACATCACGGCGGCGCCGACTTTGCCGCCCACGACAAGTCGGCAAGGCGGCGAGTTTCCACCGCCTACGGAGGCGCCCACGGTAGCGCCGACCACGAAAAAGCAATCGCCTGTGTATGAGGGCACGTTTCGGTTTGAGGTGACGTACCAAAAAATCGGCACGTCGGATGCCTGGCGCGGCTACGAAAACCTGTATACCGTGGATACGGTGGTGCGGTTTGACGACGGGTGGTCGATGGAGTTTTTCTCCGTCTGCGCGGGCAAAACGGTGTTGTTCACCGATTTTTGCTGTATGACCGACAAGGGCGTTGTGACCGAATCGCGTAAGTATGACCGCGAAACCGAGACGATGCTCACGGTGCGGCAGGATGTGAACGGCAACGAAACGTACCGCGGGTCGCGCAAAATCCCGCTCGGTTCGGTGGAATTTATGCGTAACTATTAACGGAATACACGGTGGCGGAGAAACGAGTTTTTCTCCGCCTTTTTTCGCTTTTTTTCGCCGTTCTCTTGACAGAAAAACGCGGAAACAGTATACTATATAGGTTGAAACAAGCGAAAACGGAGGACTTTTCTATGGGATACACACTTTCGCAAAAATGCATCAAAAATCACCTGCTGTCGGGCGATATGCGCGTTATCGGCAGCGAAATCGGGCTGAAAATCGACCAAACGCTGACACAGGACGCCACCGGTACGATGGCGTATTTGGAATTTGAGGCGATGGGCGTGCCGCGTGTGCGCACCGAGCGTTCGGTCGCGTATATCGACCACAACACCCTGCAAACCGGTTTTGAAAACGCCGATGACCACCGCTTTATTCAAAGCGTGTGCAAAAAACACGGGTTGTATTTCTCCCGTCCCGGCAACGGCATTTGCCACCAGGTGCACCTCGAACGGTTCGGCATTCCGGGCAAAACGCTTATCGGCTCGGACAGTCACACGCCGACCGCCGGCGGTATCGGAATGCTCGCGTTCGGCGCGGGCGGTCTGGACGTGGCGGTGGCGATGGGCGGCGGCGCGTATTACATTGCCGTGCCGAAAATCGTGTACGTCAACTTGACCGGCAAACTGTCGCCGTGGGTGACCGCGAAAGATATTATCCTTGAAGTGCTCCGTCGGCTGTCGGTCAAAGGCGGCGTCGGCAAAATCGTGGAATACGGCGGCGAAGGCGTGAAAACGCTCTCTGTCCCCGAGCGTGCGACCATTACCAATATGGGCGCGGAACTGGGCGCTTCCACCTCCATTTTCCCGTCGGATGAGGTGACTCGCGCGTTTATGGAAGCGCAGGGTCGCGGCGACCAATGGGTGGAACTGTCCGCCGATGCGGACGCGAAATACGACGAGGTCGTGAACATCGACCTGTCGGCGTTGGAACCGCTTGCCGCGTGCCCGCATTCGCCCGACGCGGTGAAACCGATTGCGGAACTCGCCGGTATGCCGGTGTCGCAATGCTGTATCGGTTCGTGCACCAACTCGTCGCTGTACGATATGTTGAAAGTTGCCGCTATTCTCAAAGGCAAAACCATTCACCCGTCGGTGAGCCTCGCCATTGCGCCCGGCTCGAAGCAGGTGTTTCAAATGCTCGCGCAGTGCGGCGCGCTTGCCGATATGATTGCCGCCGGTGCGCGTATTCTCGAATGTGCGTGCGGCCCGTGTATCGGGATGGGCCAGTCGCCGAACTCGGGCGGCGTGTCGCTGCGCACCTTTAACCGCAACTTTGAGGGCAGAAGCGGCACCGCCGATGCGCAGGTGTATCTTGTCAGCCCCGAAACGGCGGCGTGCGCCGCGCTGACCGGCTTTGTCGTGGACCCGCGCACCTGCGGGCAGGCACCGGTCGTCGAAATGCCGACCGCGTTTCTCATCAACGACAACCTCATTGAGCCGCCCGCGCCGGTGGAAGAAGCAGACAGCGTGGAAATCCTCCGCGGGCCGAACATCAAGCCGTTCCCGTCCAATCAGCCGCTTCCCGCCGAGATTGAGGCGGACGTGCTCTTGAAAGTGGGCGACAACATTACCACCGACCACATTATGCCGGCGGGCGCGAAAATTTTGCCGCTCCGCTCCAACATCCCGGCCATTTCGGAACATTGTTTCGTCCGCTGTGACGAGACCTTCCCCGCGCGGTGCAAAGAAGCGGGCAAAGGCATTATCGTCGGCGGTGTCAACTACGGGCAGGGCAGTTCCCGCGAGCACGCGGCGCTGGCACCGTTGTACCTCGGCATCAAAGCGGTGGTGGTGAAATCGTTTGCCCGTATCCACGTGGCGAACCTCGTCAACGCCGGCATTTTGCCGCTGACCTTCGCCAACCCCGACGATTACGACCGCATTGACCAGGGCGACACCCTCGCGCTTCCGAACGTGCGCGCGCGCCTTGAAAAAGGCGAGCCGCTCACCCTCGAAAACAAGACGAAGGGCGAGACGTATGCGCTTGAAACCTCGTTCAGCGAGCGCGGCCGCGACATTTTGCTTGCGGGCGGATTGCTGTATACGGTCGGAAAATAAACAAAAAAGGCGGCAAGTCCATTGTTTCGATGGTCGTTGCCGCTTTTTCTTGTGTTTTCCGAAATGTGTGCTATACTAAAATCAGAGCCATTTGAATAGGAGGTACGACGTATGCAATATCGGAAAGATAAAAACGGCAACGAACTCTCTATCCTCGGTTTCGGGTGTATGCGCTTTACAAAAAAAGGCGGCGGTATTGACATTGACAAAGCCGAACAGGAGATTTTGGAAGCGTACCATAACGGTGTAAACTATTTCGACACCGCCTACGTTTACGGCGGAAGTGAAGCGGCGGTCGGCGAGATTTTGGAACGCAACGGCATTCGTGAAAACGTGAAGATTGCGACGAAACTACCGCAATATCTTGTGGGAAGCCGCGCCGCGCTTGATAAATATTTCAACGAGGAACTCACGCGATTGCGCACCGACTATATCGACTACTATCTGATGCATCATTTGACCGACGTCGCGATGTGGGAAAAATTGAAAGCTGTCGGCATCCTCGATTGGATTGACGAAAAAAAGAAAAGCGGTCAAATCAAAAACATCGGCTTTTCGTATCACGGCAACACCGACGGGTTTTTGAAAATTCTTGCCGATTATGAGTGGGATATCTGCCAAATCCAGTACAACTATTTTGATGAACATTCCCAAGCGGGAAAAGCCGGCTTGCAGGCGGCGGCGGAAAAGGGCGTGCCGGTGGTGATTATGGAGCCGCTTCGCGGCGGGAAACTCGTGGGGATGCTCCCCGATTCCGCCAAAGCGGTAATGCGGCAAAGCGAGCACGATTGGACACCCGCGGAATGGGGTTTTCGGTGGTTGTATAATCAGCCGGAGGTCACGGTGGTGCTGTCGGGAATGAACTCGCTTGAAATGGTAAAAGAAAACTGCCGTACCGCATCCGAGGCGACAGCCGGCGCGTTTACCGAGGCGGATTTCGCCACCATCCGCGAGGTGACGAAAAAAATCAGCGAAAACGAAAAAGTCGGTTGCACCGGCTGCCGGTATTGTATGCCCTGCCCGAAAGGGGTGGATATTCCCGGCGCGTTTCGGTGTTATAACGCGATGTATATCGACTCGAAAACGCAAGGGCGGTTTGAATATGCCCAAACGGTGGGATTGACGAAAGAAAGCGCGTTTGCCACGCAATGTATCGAGTGCGGAAAATGCGAAACGCATTGTCCGCAACAACTGCCCATCCGAAAATTGCTGAAAGAGGCCGATGCGGCGCTTCGCCCGCTTCCCTATAAAGCGGGGATTGCGATTGCGCGCAAATTTATGTTCCGCAAAGCGAAAAAGAATAAACCATAAGAAAAAGAAACGGGCAAGGACGATGTTTGTCTTGCCGTGTGCTTGCCGCACGGTCATCCACGCTGTACCGAAAGCACTTGTAATTAAAGGAAAGATGTGTTATTATTATTTTATACGCTTATGGGGCGGAGTCGTTGTGCCTGTTTTTAGGTTTTTATAAAAATCAAAAAACGGTAGCCACTATACGATGTTGTTTGTGATAGTAAAACAGTAAAAACGAAGAGGTGTCATTATGAAGCGAATTATTACGATTTTTTGACAACGGCAATCCTTTTGGGAATGATGTCGGCATTTGCCGTTGTCGTTTCGTTTGTGCGAAGAAAAGCATACGTATATTTTTAGTGAATTTGGAAATTTTTTGAAAAATTTTGTTTCTGATGTAATTTTTTTGAACATCGCGGGGTGTTTTTGGTGAACCCTCGAAAAAAGAGATAAGGAGAGATAGGCCATGTTAGACCGTATGAATGTATTACTTTTGAGTGAGGAGTCCGAAGAAAGATACGACCGCTTTTACAATAGCTTTGCGTTTGCGACGAAAGAAAAATTCGGTCTGTTTATCGATGAAAAGGGAACGGAAGATTTGAACGGAGACAAGTATTCCGCCAAATACTACCTGAGTGAAAACGTGGATTCCGCTTATGATTCGTGGCTTCGAAAACATGCCACAAACGCGGCGGTTTTTTCGGAAATTGACACATATTTAAACCGTTTGCAGACGAATGGCAGCCTTGCCAATGCGGCCGAAATGGACTGTGTAACGGATTTGAAGACCTTGTTTCAGCACGCAAAAGATTTGAAGGAAGAACTGGCGGGCTTGGGCAAAATTACCGATTCTCTTCAAAAAAACAACGCGCTGATAAGCGTTGAAAACCACCTGAACGCGTTGAACGGCAGTGAGCAGAAGCGCGGTTTGGGCGAAACGCTCCGCGAATTTAACAAGATGACCAATTTGCGTTACGCAAAAGACAACGAGTTTAAGGCGCTCAACCTGCTGAACAGTCAGCTGGAACTCATTCTTTTGGAGATTGACCAAAATAATATTGAGCACCTCAACGTGTCTGTCGAAGCGCGTAAGGACGAGCAAAAAGCCGTCGAGAAAAAGGTCGAACAATACAATCAACAAGCGATTCAGTATTTCCAAGACCTTCAAGATATGGACGTGAACGGTCGGTCGCGCGAGGACAACCTTGCCATCATCGAGGATAAGTTTGCTAAAATTGACGCGGCGATGAATACGTGCAAACAGGATGAGAAGAAATGCGACAAAAACATCAAAAACATCCCGTTGAAAATCCAAAAAGAACAAGAGGAACTGACCAAAAAAGAACAACAACTTAAAAAACAGAAAGAAAAAATCAACACCGATCGTTTGGACCGGTTGGCGGAAGCCACGGCGAAGTACAATAATGCCGTAAAACATCGGGATACTCTGAAACAACAACTGGAAAAAGAGAAGACGGAGACCCTCTTGAAAAAAGTTCGGTCGAAAATGGACCAGGCGACGGATGAGCAGAAAGAGTGGGTTTCCCGAATCGAGCAAAACAACAAGTTGATTAAAGAGTACAACGGGAAAATTGATAACATCCAAAAGGGATTGGCGGAGTTTGACGAAAAAATCGACTTCGAAAAGTACGCTCACGACCCGGACAAAAAGAATGCGGCGTATTCGCCGGAGGATGAAGCGCGCGCCAAAGAACTGAAAAGCGCGAAAAAAGCCTTGTATAAACTCGGCGGCAATTCTCGCTATTTGGATGGAACGGAGATTTACAGCCGCAAGGAAATTGATGCGTTGATTGAGTCGCTTCGTATTGACTCTGACTCGGACATCAAAAAGCTCGCAAAGGACGGCACTCCCCATACCGCAAAATTGAGCGGGTATCTTGACATTTTAACCGAGTATGCGGCCCAGTACGACGTGCTTCACAAAGGCGAAAAAAATGTTTCTATCAGCGGCAAGACGCGGCCGTCTTATGCCCGCTCGCGCTCGGTCGGGATTAAAGCCGCCATTGATTTGCTCGAAGGGCTTTTGCCCGCGACCAAGAACGCGCCGGTGGAACAACCGCTTGCTGTGGGATTGCGCGACGGTATCAACAAATTGACGGCGGGCATCGAGACCGCTATGAAAGGCAACGGACCATTGTACCGCGTCCTTAAACTGATGGAGGAAAAAGAGGCGTATACCAAGAAAAACGCCGATAAGCTCAGCGATTACAGAGCGGAAATTGTCCGGTGCAAACTCGCCATCGACAACGCGGCGCAACAAATCACCGAATTGAGCAAAACGGTAGCGGAAGAGAGAGAGAAGGACGAAGACACAAAAGAGAAAGAGCTGCAGGCGGCGCAAAACGAAAAAATGGCGAAAATGGACGCGGAAATCAAGAAAGCCGATGCCGCCGTGAAAAAAGCCGCTGAGTATGTGGAATCGTACAAAAAAGGTGTCGATACCACGCTTCCGGAAAAATGCAAACAACTCAGCAATAAGATTGAGCAAAAGAAAACCGACATTGAGAAGTTGAAACAAAACCTTGAAGAAGCCAAACAGAATAAAGTGGATATCCAAGCCAATCAAAAAGAGTTGGAGAACGACAAAAAAGCGTGGGAATTGAGACGCGTTAAGGAGAAAGAGCAGTATCAGAACGTTGCCAACTTGAAGGAAGAGTGCACAAATCAACTTACGAAGTTGGACAAAGAGAGACAGCGTCTGAACCCGTCGGATAACCGCATCTCCAACGTCGTCAAAAAAATCAATGCGTTCTTGGACGACGTGGAAAACGGCAACGTAAAGAAAAGTGACGGCACTTGGGACCACAAAAACGGAAAACATTATACCGACTTGAAGACCGAATTGGAGACGTTTAAGGCGAACTTGGACAATGGGATGACACTCAACCAGGTTGCCGCGTCGCTTGAATCTTTGGGAAAGAAAGCGCAAGGGTATCTGGATACGCGCGGCAAAGATTGGAGCAGAGTGTTTTCCAGCGGCTCGCATTTCCGCCACGCGCGGCTTGTGTACGCGACCGGCATTCGCAACTATTGCCGTATGATGCTCCCGTTTTGCAATAGTACGATAGTGCCGCTGGATGTCACGAAAGAGACGAAGCTGACGCTTTCGAATGTGGATAAGTTGTGTCCGGAACTTTCCATGGAAAAACTCGATCAAATCTCGCACAATCTCCAATACGACAAAAACCCCGCGTTGATGGAGGAAAAAACGACGGAGCAGCCGCAGGAGTCGATTCCCGAGATTGCACCGCAATCGCTTGGCGAGTCGGCGGAACCGCGGAACGAGGAACAAGACACGGTTGAGCAAGAACGCCTTGCGGAAATGAACACATAAACAACCCCAAAACAGCGGCAGGGAGCAATCCTTGCCGCTTTTTCTTGCGTTTTGCAAGCGGTTATGCTATACTAACTATGTATACCGAATTTTACGAAAAACACGGATGAAAATATCAACGAAATGAGGGCGATTTGTATGAAAAAAACTTTGCCGACGCGCTTGCTTGCTATGGTGCTTTGTGTGGCGATGCTCGCGACCGTGACACCGATTTTTGCGGCGGCGTTGGAATTAGAAACCTATCTCGACTATAACGAAGAAACCGGCAAGGTGGATAAAGAGTGCACGGTGTCGGTCGATAGCGTGATTGACGAGGCGACCGTTTCGTTTGTTACCGGCTGGAACATTGTGAAAGGCAGCGTGGAATTTGAAGACCGCATTACGCTTCCGGTAAACGTCAAGCTCATTTTGGCGAACGGCGCCACGCTGACCGCGAAAAAGGGCATTACCGTCGCGCAGGGCGGCGATTTTGCCATTTACGCGCAGTCGAGCG
>JAZRYM010000036.1:0-11532 GCA_045600765.1 Acutalibacteraceae bacterium
AGCAGGCGCGCGACGTCGCCGCCCTGCGCCTGAAAACGGACGGTTTTGCGGGTGTTTCTTACAAGGTCGGTGATAAACACGACAGCCCACCCTTTCTACTCAAATTCAATGGAGGAAAGCCGCCCTTCCAGCACGGCGCTCATCGGGTCGAACGCCGAAAGGGTCAGTTCCCGCCCGCGAAAGCGCAAGGTGGTTTTTCCGACTTTTATAAGGAGCAAATCCTCGCCGCATTCCGCAATGTCGCACGCACCGTCGAGAAGCACCCGTCGGTTGCCGAAAATTTCCAGATGTGCGCAAGAGGAGAGAATCCCGTCGGGCAAATCGAGGGCATCCGCCGCTTTTTGCCATTTTTCCGTCATAGAGACCGCCGCCTTTCTTCTGTTAGGCTAACTTATGCGCGAGCGGCGGGAATAATGCGACCCCGCCTCCGAATACGATACGACGGAGGCGATTTTATGAAAGCGATAACGGTGACGGCGACGCGCGGAAAAAAAGTGGCGGCGCTTGTGGTCTTTTTTCTGCTGTGCGGAGTGCTGTTGTGCTTTCCCGCCGCCGCTTCGACCGGCGCGAACCGCGGACTTGCCGTGTGCGGTAACGTGCTGATTCCGACGTTGCTCCCGTTTATGGCGCTTTCTTCCTTTTTGGTGGAAAGCGGTCTTTCGGATACGGTGGGACGGCGGTTTTCGCGGGTCACCGCCGCGCTGTTCGGGCTTCCCGGATGCTGTGCTGCCGGCATTTTTCTCGCCTTTATCGGCGGGTATCCCGCCGGTGCCGCCGCGTGCGCCAAACTGGTCAAAAGCGGTCGTCTTTCGGTGGCGGATGCGCGGCGGATGATGCGCTTTTGCGTGGTTGGCGGGCCCGCGTTTGTGGTGGGGACGGTGGGTGTCGGGCTTCTCGGGAGCGCGTTTCACGGGTGGTTGCTCCTTTTTACCGAATGGGCGGCGGCGCTCTTGCTCGGCGTGGTCGGCGGGTGCGGTCACCGCAAAAAACGTGTGTCCGCCGCCGCACCTGCCGCGGCAAAACCGCTGTTGTCCGCCGCCGTGTGCGCCGTCGGCGATGCCGCGCGTGCGATGGTCGTGATGAGCGGGTTTGTCACCGTGGTGTCCTGCTTTTTGTCGGTGCTCGACGCGGTGGGGTTGCCCAAAGCGGTCACCGACATCGTTGCCGCCGTGTCGGAAGTGTCGGTCGGATGCCTTGCCGTGTCGCCGCGCGTGGTCGCGCTTGCCGCGTGTATCGGGTTCGGAGGACTGTCGGTGCACGGGCAAATCGGCGTGCTGTTTTCCGCGCCCGTGCTGGACGGCGGCTTCTTTGCCGCCCGCGTTGCCCACGCAACATTGGCGAGTGCACTTGCCTTTTGCCTTTTTTGCGCGTTTCCGCTCTCCGTGCCCGTGTTCGCGGCAGGGGAGGTCAACGTGCTTCCCTTTTCCTGCGGATTTACGGGGTCGGCGGCACTTCTCGTCACCCTTGTGACGGCGCTGTTTTCGCTTCCGAAAAAAGCCGAGTTGCCTGCAAATCCATAGTTGCATTTTTCGTTTCGGTGTGGTATACTGCAAGAAGAAAGGGGAGAACGCCACATGAAACGCAAGCTTTACGGAAACCGCATCGAGCCGAAATGTGAATACTGTCATTTCGGACGGCGCGTGGCAGACCGCGAGACGGTGCTGTGCGATAAGCGCGGCGCGGTGGCGGCGACCTTTTGTTGTAAGAGTTATGAATACGACCCCTTAAAACGTATTCCCGCCCGTCGCCCGCAACCGGTGCAAAAACCCTCCGGCGAAGAATTTAAGCTGTAAAAAATAAGGTAAAATGAGGTAAGCCGCAGACATTGTCTGCGGCTTATTTTGTGTCGTGTGTTTGCAGAGCGTTTTACACCGTGCCGGTGACGGTGATGGTGGTGGTACCGGGAACGGTCGTCCATTCGCCGGTCGTCGGGTCTTGGGTGTAGGTGGCGGCGGGAACGGTGATTGCCGCCGGGTCGGTCTCAAACACGCCGGTATCGGCGGCGTAGGTGTAATCGGCACCCGCGTTACGACCAACGCCGTCAATGGTGACCGCAATCGGGTCAAGAACCGGGTTGAAGGTGTCGCGGACAATGACGTTGTCGCTCGCATCGGTCGCCACGTTACCGCTGTTTTGGATGACGAAAGTATAGGTGATTTGCCCGTTTTCCGTCACGGTTGTGGGCGAGAGCGATTTGGAAATGGTCAGTTGCGGACGGCTGTCCGGGAAGATGGTCGCGGTCGCGTCAATCGGCGCGGCAATGCCGTTGCCGGAGACGGATGCGGTGTTGACCACCGAACCGTTCGCATCAAGCGGGGCAAAGTTGTTGACCGCCGCTTCATACACAATCATCGCGTTGCCGCCGGCGGGAACGGTGAGCCCGGTCACCTGCATCGGCGGGCCCGCTACCACGGCGGGAGTCGGTTGCAATACGCCGTTTTGATAGTAGCGTACCGTGCCCGGCACGTAGTCGAGCGGCACAAGGTCGATCGCGTTAAAGGCGTATTGACCGAGGTTGTCGCTCACCGTCACGTCGGTCACGTCGGTTGCGCCCGCGTTCACAAGGCTTACGACATACGACACGGTGTCACCCGTTTCGTAGCGGTCATACACCGCCGCTTTGGTGACGGAAAGTTCTTCGAGCAGTTCACCCACCGCGATGTTCGAGGTGGTGGAAAGCCCGTTATAGGAAAGTGTTGCTTGGTTTTGGAAAGTTGCCATCGTATTCACCCTTTTTTGTCCAAATTCAAAGGCAGTCGCCTTTGTTCCCATCGTATGCGGAAAAGGGAATGAGGGTGAAGCGGATGTGAGAATATTGAGAATTAAAAATTGTTTCCGGCGCGCTTCGTAGGGGACGGCGACCGTGTTTGCACTTCTTCACTCTTCACTCTTCACTTTTCACTCTTCACTCCCGCACCAACGCACAAACGCGGCGCACCGACCGATGACGTGCGTGTAGGGGACGGCGCCCTCGACGTCCCTTTGCGGGATTTTGATGTGACCAACGGCGGCACCGTTAGCCTCGACGTCCCTTTGCGGAATTTCCCGCACACTCTCGGCGTGCGTTGTAGGGCAGGGGCTTGCTCCTGCCGTTTTGGAATTCCGCACCGACCGACGGCGGCAAGACCAAGGCCTTGCCCTACGTCATCATCCGACATTTTACGCACCAAACCCGCACCAACGCACAAACGCGGTGTAGGGGACGGCGACCAGTTGCGGTGCGTAACCATAAAACGGTATGTCATTTTGTGAGGGACGGCGCCCTCGACGTCCCTTCGTGGAATTCCGCACAAAAACCTATGGTGGCAATCTTAACATATCCTTGAGGGGAGGCTGTCGCCGAACGGCGACTGGTGAGGTGTCTGCAAAATTTTTGAAACACCTCATCCGTCACGGCTTCGCCGCGCCACCTTCCCCTCAAGGGGAAGGCTGTCCAAGTGGGCGCATAGTCGCAAAATTTATCAAAACCTCGCAAAAAGGGCGGTCGAGGGCGCCTGCTCCTACAAGAGAATTTGCGTGCACATTGCCGCCGCAAAAAAAAACCGCGGCCTTGTTTAAGGCGGCGGGGTTTTTGTTCCTTATACGTTCCGTAGCCCTTTCGGGTAGTGGTTTTTGAGGGTGCCGGCGGTGGCTTTGCCGAAACCGAGCGGCGCGCCGTCGCACAACACCGCGACGTAGCCCTTATACGCGGCATCGACGGCGATGGATTCGCCTTTGAGGAACGCCGCGACCGTGTCGCTTCCGGCGGGCAGGTCGAGCGTTTGTTTTGCGCGGTCGCCGTAGGCGGCGAACAGCGTGTGGGTGGGTTCCAGCCGCCCTTTTTTGGCGACCGCGACGGGGATGCCTGCCTGCAAAATCGGCAGTTTGCCCGTTTGCGGCATCGCGGGTGGGAGCAGGTGCCACACGTCGCCGTATTGCACAAAGTTGCCGTCGGACACGGCGCAGAGCCATTCCGCGAGTGCGGTGGCAATGGCGGGTTGCGGCTTTACGGCAAGCGGTTTCGGCGGATTCTCTCCCGCGCCGTCGGCGGATTTTTGAAACAGTGCCAAAAAATGTCCTTCGCCGAAATCTTCGGGAAACACGCGGCGACACCCCGTCAAGTCGGCGGGGCAGGGCTCATCCGTTTCGGCGAAACTTGCCACCGTGTCCCACGAAAAGGCGGGACGGCCGAACGGCAGGTCGAGCGGGACGAGCGAGAAATCCGGGTGACGGCGCAAAAACGCCGCCGCTTGGCACTCGTTTTCCTCCGGCGCAAAGGTGCAGGTCGAGAGGAGCAGTCGCCCGCCCGGTTTCACCGTTTTGGCGGCGGCATCGAGGATGTGAGCGCCGCGCGCGGCGCAGGCGGTTATGTTTTCGAGGCTCCATTCCGGCAACGCTTCCGGCTCTTTGCGGAACATTCCCTCGCCGGAGCAGGGCACGTCGCACAAAACGGCATCGAAAAACGCGGGAAGCGCTTCGCCCAGTTCCGCCACGTCCACGCTTGTAACCACACGGTTTTTGACACCCATACGTTCGAGATTTTGACAGAGGATTTTTGCCCGCGGACGGACAAATTCGTTGCACCATAACAGTCCCGTATCGCCGAGTTTTTCGGCGAGGGCGGTGGATTTCCCGCCGGGTGCGGCGCAACAATCCAGCACCCGTTCACCGGGTTTTACGGCGAGGGCGGTGACCGCCGATTGCGCCGACGGCTCTTGCATATAAAACGCGCCGGCGTGGTGAAGCGGGTGCGCGCCCACCTTGTCGTTGCCGTCAACGAAAAAGCCGTTTTTTGCAAAGGGCGCGGGTGTGAGCGCAAACGGCACCTTTGCCGCCACCGTTTCGGCGGCGATGACGGCGGTATTGACGCGCAGTCCGCGACGGGCGGGCGCGCAGTAGAAATCGGAAAATTCGTCCCCGAGCAGGCGGCGCATCCGCGCGACAAACGCGGCGGGGAGAGTGGCGAAAAAGTCGGTCATTGGTTCATTTTTGCCTTTTCGCCGATGTATTCCACCGGCATCACAATCGCCGCCGGCGTGAGTTTTGCAAGCAGGTTCATCGCGTGCGGGATGAAGCCGGGAAGCACCACGCCTTTGCCGGCGAAAATGCCGTCCACCGCGAGGCGGGCGCAGGTTTGCGCCGTCATCGACGGAATGCGGAAAGTAGCGTTCGCCACGTCGTTAAATTCGGTGGAGACGGGGCCGGGACACAGCACCGCCACGCGCACGGGTTTGCGCTGTTTTTTCAGCTCGTAGTTGACCGCGCGGGACAGACTTTGGACGTACGCCTTTGTCGCGCCGTAGGCGGCGAGCAGAGGTACGGGCGCAAAAGAGGCGATGCTCGACACGTTGAGAATGGTGCCCTCGCTCATCGTTTTTGCGAACAGTTTGGTTAAAATGTGCACCGCGGTGACGTTCGTTTGAATCATATCCAGTTCGTCTTCGAGCGCAATGTCGGAAAAATAGCCCATTTTACCGAATCCCGCGCAGTTGACCACGATTTGCGGGTCAAACGGCAGGCAAGCGGCATGAAGCGCGCGCACTTGGCGCTCGTTTGTGAGGTCGGTCTGTTTCACAATCACGTGACAGCTGTAGTCGGCGGCGAGTTCCGCGCCGATTTCCTGCAACCGTTCGAGCCGCCGCGCCGCCAAAATCAAGTCGCATCCGCACGCGGCAAAACAGCGCGCCATTTCACGCCCGATGCCGCTCGAAGCGCCGGTAACCAAAACATACATAGTCTTTTCCGCCTTTCGTTTTTGTTTGTGTTTATTGTACCACAGTTGCATAAAAGGTGCAAGAGGGAATAGGAACGAATAAAAAACATAAAAAAATCCAAATTTTCTCTTGACTTTACCGCTTTACCGTGCTAAACTGATAGCATAATGAATTGGGAGGCGAAACGATGACCTATTCCGATGCATCCACGAAACGGCTTTGTCGCGCGATTGCCGCGATGAACACGCCCGACGAAGTGGGCGCGCTGCTTTCGGATTTGTGTACCATCAAAGAAATCCAAGATATGGCGCAGCGGTTGGACACCGCGGTGCAACTGAATAACAAGTGCAGTTACCAAAAAATCGCCGCCGAGGTGGGGGTAAGCACCGCCACCATCAGCCGTGTCAACCGCGCTCTCACCTATGGCGAGGGCGGGTATCAACTCGCGCTTGAACGATTGGCAGAAAAGGAGAACACGAAATGAATATCAGCGATTCGGTCTTAAAAAGCGGCGAAAAAATCGTCTTTTGCCTGCGGGAACTGTACGCGCGCAAAGGCTTCTCGCCCTATCGAATGAGCAAGTTTGAAGAATACGATTTATACGCCAAAAACAAGGACTTTTTAGTGTCGGACAACGTGCTGACCTTTACCGATTCGGACGGCAAACTGATGGCACTCAAACCGGACGTCACGCTGTCTATCATCCACAACAGTTTGGACGAGCCGTATGTTACGCGCAAGGTGTTTTACGACGAAAACGTCTACCGTGCGCAGGGTGGCAACGAGCCGTTCCGCGAGATTTTGCAAATGGGCGTGGAATGTTTCGGCGCGGTGGGCGATGCCGAAGTGGGCGAGGTGTTGAGCCTTGCGGCGGAGAGTCTGCGTGCCCTCGGGTCGGACGGTGTGCTTGCCGTGTCCGACCTCGGATTGCTGGAAAGCGTTGTTGCGCGCCTGCAACTCGGAACGCGGGATACCAAGGCGCTGTACCGTGCGCTTGCGGAGAAAAACCGGCACGAAATGGAGGCGCTTTGCGCCGCGTGCGCCGACCGCGAGGCGGTGGAAACGCTCGATACGCTGACAAAGCTGTACGGCACGCCGAGCGAGGTGTTGCCGATGCTCGACACGCTCTTTACGGGCGACGCCGACTACGCGCGCTTCCGTGCGGTGCTGTCCGCGGCGAACACGCCGGAACTGCGGGTGGATTTCTCCATTTTGGGCGACGTCAACTACTACAACGGCATTGTGTTCAAAGGCTTTTTGCAAAACGTGCCCAAAGCGGTGCTGTCGGGCGGGCAATACGACCGCTTGATGCAAAAGATGAAGCGCCGCTCGAAAGCGATTGGTTTTGCGGTGTATACCGACGCGCTTGAACGGGTGGAGGAGGTCGAAACTTCCGCAGACGACGGGTTCCTCAACGTGGCGCTTCCGAAAGGGCGGCTCGGCGAACGGGTGTATGCGATGTTCGCCGAAGCGGGATTCCCGTGCCCGTCCATTTTGGAGCCGAACCGCAAACTGATTTTTGAAAATCCCGACAAAAAGGTGCGTTATTTCTGGGTGAAACCGTCCGACGTGGCGATTTACGTGGAGCGCGGCGCCGCCGACGTAGGCGTGTGCGGCAAGGACATTTTGCTGGAATACGAGCCGGATGTGTACGAACTGTTTGACCTGCACACCGGCGTGTGCAAAATGGCGGTAGCGGGCCCGAAAGCGTTTGCCGACGATACGTCGAAAACCTTGCGCGTGGCGACCAAATTCAGTAACATTGCGAAGAACTATTATCGCGGCAAAGGGCGCGACATCGACATCATTCACCTGAACGGGTCGATTGAGATTGCGCCGATTTTGGGGTTGTCGGACGTGATTGTGGATATTGTGGAAACGGGCGCGACCTTGCGCGAGAACAACTTGGAAGTGCTTGAAGACATCGTGCCTATCAGCGCGCGCCTTATCTCCAACAAGGCGTCGTTCAAGTTTAAGAGCGCGGCGATTAACCGCGTGGTTGCCGGATTTTCCGCAAATTTGGAGGAATAAGCGATGATAAAAATTCTCAAATACGGGCAGGTCGCGAACGACGAGATTTTCGCGCGGGTGACACCCAGTTTCAACGTGACCGACATTGTGGCGGACATTATCGACAACGTCCGCGAAAACGGCGACAAAGCGCTGTTTGAATACGGCGAAAAATTCGATAAGGCGAAACTCTCCACCCTGCTTGTCTCTAAAGAGGAAATGGACGAGGCTGTGGCGGCGGTGGAACCGGAATTTTTGGAAATTCTCAAAAAAGCGGCGGCGAACATCCGCAGGTTCCACGAACAGCAAAAGCGGGAGGGATTCCGCCTGGATGCGCCGGACGGCACGGTGATTGGTCAGCGGGTGCTTCCCGTTGACCGCGCGGGACTGTATGTGCCCGGCGGCACGGCGGCGTATCCGTCCACCGTGCTGATGGACGCGATTCCCGCGAAAATCGCCGGTGTACGCGAAGTGGTGATTACCACTCCGCCGCGCGCGGACGGCACGGTGAACCCCGCCATTTTGGCGGCGGCATCGGTCGCGGGCGTGGATAAAATCTACAAAGTCGGCGGCGCGCAGGCGATTGCCGCCCTCGCTTACGGCACCGAGAGCATTCCGCAGGTCGATAAAATCGTCGGCCCGGGCAATGCCTTTGTTGCTGAGGCGAAAAAGCAGGTGTTCGGGCGGGTATCCATTGATATGATTGCGGGCCCGAGCGAGATTATGATTGTGTCGGACGGCAAAAGTGACCCGCGCCACTTGGCGGCGGATTTGCTGTCGCAGGCGGAGCACGACAAATTGGCGTCCGCCGTGCTGGTGACCGACAGTATGGCGTTGGCGCAGGCGGTGCAAGCGGAACTCGAAGTGCAAATCCCCCTGCTCGAACGGGCGGAGATTGCGCGCGAGTCGATTGACCAAAACGGCAAAATCATCGTGGCGGACAACCTCGATTTGGTGATTGACATCGCGAACGAAATCGCGCCGGAACACCTCGAACTGTGCGTGGATGAGCCGTTCGCCGTGCTCGAAAAGGTGCGGCACGCGGGCTCGGTGTTCCTCGGGCGCAACTGTCCCGAGGCGCTCGGCGACTACTTTGCCGGCCCGAACCACACCCTGCCGACGAGCGGAACGGCGAAATTTTCCAGCCCGCTGTCGGTGGACGATTTTGTGAAGAAAATGCAATTTACGTATTATACCAAAGAGGCGCTGGCGGCGGTCGCAAACGACGTTTCGACCTTTGCAACCAAAGAGGGCTTGACCGCCCATGCGAAAAGCGCCGTCATCCGAACGGAGGGTTGATATGAGCCGATTTTTCAGCGACAAATTTGCCGCACTTACCCCGTATACGCCCGGCGAACAGCCGCGCGAACGGAAGTATGTGAAACTGAACACCAACGAATCGCCGTTTCCGCCGTCACCCATTGCCCAGCGGTTGGCGCGCCAAGCGGCGGGCGATTTGCAACTGTATTCCGACCCGACTTGCCGCGACCTCGTCGCCGCGGGTGCGGAATATTATGGGGTGGAGCCGGACGAACTGTTGTTTTTCAACGGGTCGGACGATGCGATTGGGTTTGCGTTTAACGCGTTTTGCGACGAGCAAACGCCCGCCCTCTTTCCGAATATCACGTACAGTTTCTATCCCGTGGCGGCGGCGTTTAACCGCGTACCGTACGAGACGAAACCGCTTAACGTCGATTTTACCTTGAATATCGCCGACTATTGCGGCGCGGGAAAGACGATTTTTCTCGCGAACCCCAACGCGCCGACGGGCGTGGTGCTGTCGCGCAACGAGGTGGAGGAGATTGTCAAGTCGAACCGGGACAACGTCGTGGTGGTGGACGAGGCGTATGTGGATTTCGGCGCGGAAAGCGCCGTGCCGCTTATTAAAAAATACGACAATCTGCTTGTTTGCCAAACGCTGTCAAAATCGCGTTCGCTCGCAGGTGGACGGCTCGGTGTGGCGATTGGCAACCGTGACCTTATCGCCGACCTCAACACCCTCAAATATTCGACCAACCCCTACAACGTCAACCGTATGACGATGGCGGCGGGTATCGGCGCGTTTTGCGACGGCGACTATTTTGAGAAAAACTGCCGCGCGATTATGGATAACCGCGCGTGGGCGGAAGCGGAACTGAAAGCGCTCGGGTTTGTGATGACCGACTCGAAAGCGAATTTCCTTTTCGCAAAACACCCGCAAATGGGCGGGCTTGCCCTCTACAACGCCCTGCGCGAACAAGGGGTGCTGGTGCGCCACTTTGAAACGGAGTTACTGCGCGATTACAACCGCATTACGGTCGGCTCGCGCGAGGAGATGGAAGCGCTCGTTGCGGCGCTGAAAACGATTTTGGGGGTGGCGAAATGAGACAGGCTACGGTCAACCGCAAAACGGCGGAAACGGACATCGCGCTTACCTTGAACCTCGACGGCAGCGGCAAAAGCACCATCGACACCGGCGTGGGATTTCTCAACCATATGCTGACCCTGTTTGCCTCGCACGGGCGGTTTGATTTGACCGTCCGATGTGTCGGCGACATCGACGTGGACGACCACCACACGGTGGAGGACATCGGCATCGCCCTCGGTACCGCGTTTTGCGACGCGCTCGGTGACAAGCGGGGGATTCATCGCTACGGCGACACCGCGCTTCCGATGGACGAAACGCTGATTTTGTCGGCGGTGGACTTTTCGGGCCGCGATTTTCTCGGCTTTGCGCTCGACATCCCGACCGAAAAGGTGGGCACGTTCGACACCGAACTGGTGGAGGAATTTTGGCTCGGTTTTGTGCGGCAGGCGCATTGCGCCTTGCACCTGCGCTCGCTGTGCGGCAAAAACGCCCACCACATCATTGAAGGCGCGTTCAAATCGGTTGCCCGCAGTTTGCGGCAGGCGGTGGCGATTGACGCTGAATTTAAGGACGAAATCCCGTCCACCAAAGGGGTGCTGTAATGACCGCGATTATTGACTACGGCGTGGGAAATCTGTTTTCCCTTGTGTCGTCCTTTGAAAAAATCGGCGAAAAAGCCGTGATTACTGCCGACCCCGCGGTGTTAGAGAGTGCCGAACGGGTCATTTTGCCCGGTGTCGGCGCGTTTAAGGATGCCGCCGACAAGCTGAATGCCTCGGGTCTTGTGCCTGCACTGAAAGCGCAAATCGCAAAGGGCAAGCCGGTGATGGGCATTTGCCTCGGTATGCAGCTGCTTTTTGACAAAAGCTATGAATACGGCGAGCACGACGGCCTGGGACTTATCTCCGGCGAAATTCGCCCGATTGCCGACCGTGTAAGCGACTTAAAAATCCCGCATATGGGTTGGAACGCGCTCACCTTTGAGCAGGGACAGCACCCGCTGTTTTGCTATATCCACGAGGGCGATTGTGTCTACTTTGTCCACTCGTTTTGCGCGGTCAACTGCGAAAAAGACCGCATCGCGTGGTCGGAATACGGCACAGACATCACCGCGGCGGTGGCAAAAGGCAATGTGATGGGCTGTCAGTTCCACCCGGAGAAAAGCGGGGATGTGGGGCTCGCGATTTTGCGGGCATTTTGTGAGATGAAGGAGGGGTCGCTGTGCTGATTTTCCCGGCAATCGACTTATACGAGGGGAAAGCGGTACGCCTTTACAAAGGCGAATACGCGCAAAAGACGGTTTACAACAACAATCCCCTCGAAGTCATCGAAGATTTCAAAAAATGCGGTGCCACCCACGTCCATTTGGTGGACTTGGAGGGCGCAAAAACGGGCGGCACACCGAACTTTGACACGGTGGCGCGCCTGAAAGCGGAAAGCGGGCTGTTTTGCGAAATCGGCGGCGGCATCCGTACAATGCAA
>JAZRYM010000037.1:0-9049 GCA_045600765.1 Acutalibacteraceae bacterium
ACCCCGGGACAAGCCGTTGTGCTCTACCACGGGGACGAGGTGCTCGGCGGCGGCACGATTGACAAAGTTTTGTAAAAATCATTCCGAAAACGAGACAGATAAAGGAGTTGTTCGTATGATATGGCACGCTCAACACGGTGACGAGGTATTGCAGAATTTTTCCGTCACACGACAAACCGGTCTTTCGACCGCGCAAGTAGAAGCGGCACAACAAACGGTTGGTCGCAACATTTTGCGTGAGCGCCCGCCGCGTTCGTTCGCGTTGCGCTTTTTGGACCAACTGAAAAACAGTATGATTATCATTTTGCTGTTGGCGGCGGCGCTGTCGGTCGGCATCAACCTTTACCAAACGTGGAAAGGAAACCCCACCGACTGGGTTGACCCCATCGCCATTGTGCTGATTGTGCTGTTAAACGCGCTGGTCGGTGTCATTCAGGAAAGCCGCGCCGAAGCGGCGTTAGCGGCGCTGAAAACTATGGCGGCACCTCACGCCAAGGTGCAACGCAACGGCGTGCGCCAAGTGGTGGAAGCAACCGATTTGGTGCCCGGCGACATCGTGTTTTTGGAAGCGGGCGATTTGGTGCCCGCCGACTGCCGCCTTTTACACACCGCGCTGTTCAAGTGCGACGAATCTATGCTGACGGGCGAATGTGTCGCCGCCGAAAAGGACGCCGCCGCTCTGCTTGATGCGATTGCACCCCTCGCCGACCGCGCCAACATGGCGTATTCCGGCTGTATCGTGACAGGCGGCACCGCCACCGCCGTGGTGGTGGATACGGGTATGAACACCGAAATCGGCAAAATCGCCGTGATGCTCGAAAGCGAGAAGAAGTCCATTACGCCGCTTCAACACAAACTGGCGGAGCTGGGCAAAAAACTCGGTTATCTCGCCCTTGCCATTTGCGGCGTGATTTTCCTGCTCGGTCTGTTTGACAAACTGTACTGGCTCGATATTTTGATGACATCGGTGTCCCTCGCGGTCGCCGCCATTCCGGAAGGTCTTCCCGCCGTCGTGACGGTGGTGCTTGCCCTCGGCGTGCAAAAAATGGCGGATAAAAACGCCATTGTCCGCCGTCTGCCGGCGGTGGAAACGCTCGGTTGCGCCTCAGTCATTTGTACCGACAAAACCGGCACCCTCACCCAAAACAAAATGACCCTCACGCGGATGTATGTGGACGGCAAATCGTTCTACCTCGACGACCTGCCCTCCAAAGCGGTCACCTCACTTTTGCAAATTGCGGCGCTGTGCACCGACGGCAACGTCACCATGGTGGACGGGCGCGAAATCGCCGTCGGCGACCCCACCGAAACCGCGATTTTGTCCTATGCGCTGAAACACAAATTAGAGAAAAACACCCTTATGAACGAGTATCCTCGCGTGGGCGAAATCCCCTTTGATTCCGACCGCAAGCGGATGACTTCCATTCACCTTATCGACGGCAAAAAAATGGTCATCGTCAAAGGCGCGCCGGAACTGTTGCTCCCGCGTTGTGTGAACGTCGATACCGAAGCGGTGATGAAAGCCAACGAGAGTTTCGGTAAAGAGGCGTTGCGCGTGCTCGCCGTCGGCTATAAGTTCGTGGATGGCGACCTGCCCGTGCACCTTGACCCGGACGAAATCGAATCGGGACTCACGTTCGGCGGTCTGCTCGGTATGATTGACCCGCCGCGTCCCGAGGCGATTGCCGCCATTAAAGAATGTAAAAAATCGGGTATCCGCACCGTAATGATTACCGGCGACAACGTCGTGACCGCCACCGCCATCGGCAAAGCGCTCGGCATTTTGAATGACGAGAGCGAAGCGATGACGGGTGAACAACTGGCAACGATGAGCGACGAGGAACTGTTTGAAAACATCCGCAACGTCAGCGTCTATGCCCGGGTATCACCCACCGACAAAATCCGCATCGTCAAAGCGTGGCAACAAGCGGGTGAAATCGTCGCCATGACGGGCGACGGCGTCAATGACGCACCCGCCCTCACCGCCGCCGACATCGGTTGTGCTATGGGCATTACCGGCACCGACGTCGCCAAAAACGCCGCTGACGTGGTGCTGACCGACGACAACTTCGCCACCATCGTCACCGCGGTGGAACGCGGCCGCGGCATTTACAGCAACATCAAAAAATCGGTGCAGTTCTTGCTCTCGTGCAACTTGGGTGAGGTGCTGTGCGTTCTCCTTGCCATGTTCTTCTGGAAAGTCTCACCCCTGCTTCCCGTACAGCTTTTGTGGGTCAACCTCATCACCGACAGTCTGCCCGCCCTCGCGCTCGGCGTTGAGCCGACCGACCGCGCGGTGATGGCGCAAAAACCGCGCCCGAAATCGGAAAGCATCTTCGCGCACGGACTGGCGTTTCATTCAGCATGGCAGGGCGCAATGATTGCCGCGCTGACCCTTTGCGCCTACACAATCGGTCTGAAAACAAGTGCCGACCTCGCGTGCACCATGGCGTTTGCCGTGCTCGCGTTCTCGCAACTGATTCACGCGCTCAACACCCGCTCCACCCTCTCGCTCTTTAAGGTGCATTTGCACACAAATCTCACGATGATTCTCGCGCTGTTTGTGTCGGGCGGGCTGATGGCGCTCTCGCTCCTGCTCCCCGCACTTCAAAGCGTGTTCGGCACCGTACCGATGGACAGCGGCACGTGGGGTATCGTGTTGCTCCTCTCGGCTGTGCCGTTTGTCGTGATGGAACTGGTCAAAGGTGGCACCGCCCTGTTCGAAAAAATCTTTTGTAAATTAGCCACACGCGAAATGGATTGGTTTATGAAAAACTGCACCGGAAGCCACCTCGTCTTTCAGGATGACGACGGCGAGGAGAGTAACGAATGAGTCCGCTGGATATTGTGATTTTAGTCGTGGCGGTCGGCGCGGCGGTGTTCGGCATCGTCGTCACCGTGCGCCGTAAACGGCGTGGCAAAGGATGCTGTGGCGATTGCAGCCGTTGCAGCGGGTGTTGCCACTTGGACGAAAAAGAAAAGGATAAATAAAAAGAGGGATTTTGATGTTTTCTTCACTCAACAGTATGGGACTTGCCGGCATTGACGGCTTTCTCGTTAAAGTCGAAGCGGACTTGTCGCAGGGACTTCCCGGGTTCGACGTAGTCGGGCTTCCCGGCGCCGCCGTGCGCGAATCCCGCGGACGGGTACGCGCCGCGCTGAAAAACGGCGGGTTCACCTACCCCGTCTCCCGCATCACCATCAACTTAGCACCCGCCGACATTCGCAAAGAGGGGTCGGTCTACGACCTGCCGCTTTTGTTGGCACTCCTCAAAGTGTCCGACCAACTGCGCGCCGATTTGGACGACTGCGCCTTTATCGGTGAACTGTCGCTCGACGGCGAGGTGCGACCCGTGACGGGTGTGCTCCCGATGGTGATTGCCGCGCGGGACAACGGGATAAAACACGTCTTTATCCCCGCCGATAACGCCGCCGAGGGCGCGGTGGTGGACGGTATCGCCGTCTACCCCGTGAAAACGGTGACGGAACTGTTATGGCACTTGCAGGGCGGCGAGCCGATTACGCCCGTCTCCGCCGCGGATTACCACGCCGAAACGGATGCGCACGTTCCCGATTTTGCGGACGTAAAAGGGCAAGCCGCCGCACGCCGCGCGATGGAAGTCGCCGCCGCGGGCGGACACAACATTTTGCTCATCGGGCCTCCCGGTTCGGGCAAAAGTATGCTTGCTAAGCGCCTGCCCTCTATTTTGCCCGATATGACCCCCGCCGAAGCGCTGGAAGCGACCAAAATCCACTCCATTGCCGGCGAACTGCCGAAAGATGCAGGACTTTTGACCGTGCGCCCGTTCCGCTCGCCGCACCACACCATTTCGGTGGCAGGGCTCGCGGGTGGCGGCACCACGCCGAAACCGGGCGAGGTTTCCCTCGCGCACCACGGCGTACTGTTTTTGGACGAACTGCCCGAATTTTCCCGTACCGCGATGGAAAGTCTGCGCCAGCCGCTCGAAGACCACCGCGTCACCATTTCGCGCGTCAGCGCCACCCTCTCCTACCCTTGCTCCTTTATGCTGGTCGCCGCGATGAACCCCTGCCCCTGCGGGTTTTACGGACACCCCACCCGCAAATGCACCTGCTCGCCGACCGCGGCGCAACACTACCTCTCGCGCGTGTCCGGCCCGCTTCTCGACCGGGTGGATTTACATATTGAAGTCCCGCCCGTCGAATTTGAACAACTGACCTCAAAATCCGCCTCGGAATCAAGCGCCTCTATCCGCGCGCGGGTGAACGCCGCCCGCGCCATTCAAAACAAGCGCTTCGCCGGAACGGACATTCTCTCGAACGCCACCATTCCCGCCGGCAAATTGCAGGAATGGTGCCCGATGACCGATGCCGCCAAAGCGTTGCTCCAAAACGCGTTTGACCGGCTCGGACTGTCCGCGCGCGCCTATGACCGCATCGTCAAAGTCGCCCGCACCGTCGCCGATTTGGATGCCGCCGACGTCATCGACGTCCCGCACATCGCCGAGGCGATTCAATACCGCAGTCTTGACCGCAAATACTGGCAAGAACGCGGTTGACAAAAACCCATTCCTATTCTTAACCAAACAACCGACAAAGCGCGCCAAAGGCGCGCTTTTTGCCGCTATTCTTCTCAAAAAGGAGGTATGTGCCGTGCGGCGCATCGGACGCTATTTCAGAGACCATATCGTGCTGTCGGTGGCGATTGTCGCGGCGGTGCTTACCTGCTTTCTTGTGCCGCCTGACCGCGCGTATGCGGGCTATTTTGACCTGCGCACGCTGACCTGCCTTTTCTTGACACTCGCGGTCATCTGTGCCTTAAAACACATCCACTTTTTCACTATCTTGTCCCGCCGTATCGTGATGGTGACCGGCAACCTACGCACCCTCGCGCTCGCGCTCGTGTATATCACCTTTATCGGGTCGATGCTCATTGCGAACGATATGGCATTGATTACCTTCCTGCCGCTCGGCTACTTTGCGCTGTCTTCTACCGGCAACAAGCGGTATATGGCGTATATATTCATCCTGCAAAACGTCTCGGCAAACCTCGGCGGAATGCTCACCCCATTCGGCAACCCGCAAAACCTCTATCTCTACTCCTATTTCCATATCCCTACCGGCGAATTTACGCGCATTATGCTTCCGCCCTTTTTGCTCGCGGTCGCCCTGCTGACCGCCGCGTGCTTGTTCCTACCGCGCGCACCCCTTTCCATCACGGAAAAGTTCCAAAAATCGCTCGACGTCCCGCGCACGGTGCTGTACCTTGCGCTGTTCGCCTTTTCGCTGCTCATCGTGTTCCGTCTCATTCCCTACGTTATCGGACTGGTCGTTTTACCCGTCGTGTTGTGGTTTGCGGACAAAAAAGCGCTGAAAGAGGTCGATTATGCCCTGCTTCTCACCTTCGCGTTCTTCTTCCTCTTTGCGGGCAACCTCTCGCGCGTGCCCGCCGTACACACCTTTTTTGCGACCTTGCTTGAAAAGAACACGTTGCTCGTCTCGATTTTCTCCTGCCAATGCATCAGCAACGTCCCCTCCGCCATTTTGCTGTCACGGTTTACGGGCAGCTACAAAGCGCTGTTGCTCGGTGTCAACATCGGCGGCACGGGCACGCTGATTGCCTCACTCGCAAGCCTGATTACATACAGCGAATACGCTATTTTCGACCCGAAAGGCAAAAAGAAATACCTGCTCCTTTTCGCCGCCGTCAACGCGGTGTTTTTAGGGGTAATGACCTCCGCCACCGCGCTGTGGTTTGTGTAAAAAACAGAAAAAGCAGAAACCCCGACGGAGAACATACTCCGTCGGGGTTTTTGATTACAAAAAAAATCGGTGAGGTTGGACCAACCCCACCGATTTTTTGATTTAGGTTTCCGGACCGAGTTTATCAATCAAATGCGCCAAATATTTACGCACAGCAAGCACGTCTTTCATATTGACGGCATTATCGACGTTCACGTCGGAGTTGATAAACACCATCTCGTCTGCCGACGAGAGACCTGCCATAACTTTACGCATCAACAGCACGTCTTTCATATTCACCGCGCCGTCTCCGTTCGCGTCACCGTAAAGCACACCGGTCGGGTCGGACGGATTTGTCTGCGACTGCGACGGCAGCGTAATCGGGCCACCGGAAGCAGAAGTCTGCGACTGCGACGGCAGCGTAATCGGGCCACCGGAAGCAGAAGTCTGCGAACCGGAAGCGGAAGTCTGCGAGCCGGAAGCGGAAGTCTGCGAGCCGGAAGCGGAAGTCTGCGAGCCGGAAGCGGAAGTCTGCGAACCGGAAGCGGAGGTCTGCGAGCCGGAAGCGGAGGTCTGCGAGCCGGAAGCGGAGGTCTGCGAACCGGAAGCAGAAGTCTGCGAGCCGGAAGCGGAAGTCTGCGAGCCGGAAGCGGAGGTCTGTGACGCACTCGTCTGCGATGCCGTAGACTGGGTCGACTGGGTCGCCTGAGTCGTGTACGACGTCACCGTGCTCCCCTCGGACAGCGACAGGTTATCGCACGTCACCGAGCCGGTCTGCTGTTTGTAAACCGACACGATAAAGGTCAGTTCGCTCACTTCCGCGCCGGTGGTAAAGGTGTAACCTTTTGCCGGGTCAAGGTCTTTCACTTGCACGGCCAATTCGCCTTCCCCTGCGCCGCGGATATACACCCACGCAATGTCCTTGTTGCCGGTAAAATTACCGGAGAAGGTGTAGGTGGTATTCGGTTTGCAACCGCCGACCGTTTGGGTCAGGCTGGCGGTAACCTCGCCGGCGGTAATGACGACTGCGCCGTCTTTCAGTTCCGCCGTTTGGTCAAGCTGCCAATAGTTGGTGCCGTCGTCAAACGTACCGTTTAAGATGGTGCCGGAGGAGTTGGCGGTTCCACCACCGCCGCCGCCACCGCCGCCACCGCCGCCGCCTTCAACGCAGGCAACGGTGGAAATCGGGCTCCACTCGGTGGTGTAGCCGAGGTCTACGATGTTGGCACGAATACGGTATTTGTGCACCGAATTCGTCGGCAGATTATTGTGGCTAAACGTGGTTTCGGTGGAGTTTTGCATCACCATCACGCCGTCTTCTTCCAAATCGAAGGTGACGGGGTGACCGTTCGCCTGATTCGCATAATCCCACCAAATATCCACGCTGGTCGCGCCGCCGGACGTATGCATACCGGGCGCGGAATAGATGTTCGCGTAACCGTTGGAAATCTCAATCGGTGCGCTCCAATCGCTGGTTTCGCCGGCATCGTTGATGGCGCGAATCATATAACTGTATACACCGTTGCCGAGAGTCACATCCACAATCGCGTATTGACCGCTCGAACGGCGAGAACCCACCGTGGTGATTTGACCGTCTTTGTCTTGAATTTCATAGGCTTTCGCCATCGTACCGATGGAACCTTCGCCGGAGCCCTCGTCCACAATCAGTTGCCATTTGTTCGGGTCGGTACCGTCTTGCTTCGCGATGATACCCGGAATGGGCATACCGCCTGCTTCCACTTCCACCTTAACAAGACCCGACCAGTTGCTCTGTCCGAACGGGCCGACCGAACGCACACGAATGATGTGTGTGCCGGCGGAGAAGCCTTGCAGATACGGGGTCGTGGTATCGCCGCTCGTCATGGAGTAGAACGCGCCGCTCGACTGATTCATTTTCGGGCAGTTATCTACTTCCATATAATAGTCAACCGCGCCGGGAACGTCGTCCCATTCCACCACAATGCGGTGACCGATGGTGCGCGCCTTGACTTTCGGCACGCCGATACACGCCATCGCTTCGTAGCTCCACGCGCCGGTCTCGCCGGCGTTCTTCGCGCGCAACTGCAACGTGTGCTGACCGACGTTGAGACCGGTCAGTTGATACGGCGCGGTGACGTTTTGATACTGTTTGCCATCCACCATAAGATCGTAAGCGGTGGCACCGGCAACGGCATCCCACGTCACAGTGACGTTTTGACCGTCAATCGCCGTTTTCGGAATCGGGCGTTCAAGCAACCCGTGGGCCTTCTGCCAACCCGGATATTCCACCGGGGTCGCAAAGTCTTTGTTCGGCACGTCCTCACGGTAGTTGTATTCGTCGCCGGGGATACCGAGCGCAATCTGGTTGGCATTGGTCACTTTCTGATAATACGGTTTAATCGTGCAAGAGTCGATGTAGGTGTAGCAGGTGTCGAAGTCCGGCGTACCCGCCCAACCGGTGTAACGATAGGAACCCGCCGGGAACAAGTCGCCTTTACCGCTGTTCACCGGGAACCAGTCAGCAAGCCAGAAACGCGCGCCGCGGTACGGCGTGTTGATACCGAAACCGGTGTCCTCAAGATTCTTGTTGTTCGTCCCGTTCGCGGCATAGAACTTGCCGAGTTGCGCCACACCCGCCGGATATTCGGTGTCGTTTTCCTGACCGGCGTTCCATTTTTCGACGTCGTTCGCATCGTAGGTGTTGACCATAATCCCGTCAATGTACCACGTAACGGAAGAAAGTCCGGTGTGTTTATCCACCTTCTTGCCCGCCGCTTTGTCCGCTTTGGACAGATAAGCGTTGGATTTGTACGGGTCTTCCGTATCGTCCACCGCGCACCACACGTAGGTGAAGGTGTGGAACTGACCGTCGGCGATACAGAGGGTCGGGTTGTTATCCGGGTTGGAACGGCGGGAGAACTCGCCGCCCTCGCCCGGGCGTTTGCCGCCCCAGCAGTTGGAACGGAGAATGTTCAGGGTAATCTCATCGTCCGGGCGGTTGTCGTTGTACGCCGACGGGAATTCCCAGTCGATTTCGGTGTTGCGCACGTTACCGCGCAGGTTGTTCGGGGTAGTCGCATCGTCTTGGTAAAATTCGGCATCGCCCGGCATATAGCCGATGTAGCTGAACGACCAGAACGCACGGCACACACCGAGCGTGTTTTCGATTTTCGCCACCACCTCGTATTCGCCGGAAGCGAAGTACGGACGGGTTACGATACCTGCACCGACGCGTTTAATGACACCGCCGGAACCTTTGACGTTGCCCTCGTACTTGTCGCCGTGCGACTCAAAGCGCACGCAAGTGCGGCCGTCCTCGGTCACCATCGCCAAGTTCGCCGCCGCCAAA
>JAZRYM010000038.1:0-18829 GCA_045600765.1 Acutalibacteraceae bacterium
CTCGGCTTCGTTAGCCCTTGACGAACGCTCTTGCTCGTGCTACAATAAATGCGGATTTTGCAAAAGGGAGGCGATTTTTTTGTCGTGGTTTGTCTTTGCCCTGCTGTGCGTCGGCGCGTGGGGTTGCGCGGACTTGTTTTATAAAAAAAGTTCCGATGAACAAGACCGCTTTTCTCACCTGAAAATCGCCGTATGGGTCGGGCTTGTGATGGGCGTATGCGCCCTCGTACTCCTGCCCTTTTCCGAAACGCTCAAAGCGGGTGACACCGCCGCCTTTTTCAAAAACGCCGTGCGCTATGCGCCCGCATCGCTCTGTTATATCGCGTCGATGGTCATCGGCTATGCGGGACTGCGCTACCTCGAACTGTCGGTCGTCTCGCCGGTGCAAAACGCATCCGGCGCACTCTCCGCGCTGTGTATGCTTGTCTTTTTCGCCGCCACCGGACGGATTACCGACATCCCGTCGGAATTTTCGCCCCTTGACCTCATCGGAACGGGGCTTATCGTCGTTGGGATGATAGCGCTCGCCATCGCCGAACAAAAAAACGCCAAATCCGCCGACACCGACCCCGCCGCCGACAAAAAATACCGCATCGGTGCGCTGGCGCTTCTCTTTCCGCTGCTCTACTGCGTGCTTGATACGGCGGGCACCGCCGCCGACGGCATTTTACTCAGCGACGATGCCGGGCTCGGGCTCGGCGAGCTGGACGTGCTCGTGCTGTATGGGTTGACCTTTTTCGCCGCCGGTCTGGTCGCGTGGGCGGTGCTTTGGGCGAAAGAAAAACGCGCCTACAACCCCTTTGCCAAAACGGAATACTCCAAAGCCACCGCCGCTTTGTGCGAGGAGGGCGGACAGATATTTTACGTCTATGCCATGGCGGCAAAACCGATGCTCGCGGCGCCGATGGTCGCCTCCTACTGCATCGTGTCGGTGCTCCTCTCCCACCTTGTACTGAAAGAGCGGTTGCCCCGCGCGCAAGCCGTCTGCGTTACGGTTGTGGTCGCCGGCATCCTCGCCCTCGGCATCGCCGAGGGACTGGCGGAAGCATAAAGCACCGCGCCAACAAACCTCTTAATTTTTCAATTTAATTCTTCATTAAAAAGAGCGATGCTTGCGCATCGCTCTTTTTATGTATATACCTTTTCCTATTGTTGTTTTTGCGATTCAATCCACGCCTGCATATCGCGGTCGCGGATGACGGCGCGCTGAATTTTGCCGCTGAACGTCTTGGGAAGCGCGTCGGTAAATTCCACGATACGCGGATATTTATACGGCGCGGTGTTCACCTTGACGTAGGTTTGCAATTCTTTCACGAGTTCGGGACTGCCCTCAAACCCTTTGGCGAGCACAATGGTCGCTTTCACAAGGAACCCGCGAATGCCGTCGGGGTCGGGCACGCCTGTCACGGCGACTTCCGCCACGGAAGCGTGCTCCATCAGCACGCTTTCAATCTCAAACGGGCCAATCCGATAGCCGGACGACTTAATGACGTCGTCCCCACGGCCGACGAAGCGGAACATCCCGTGTTCGTCGCGGTAGGCGCGGTCGCCGGTGTGATAAAACCCGTTGCGATAGGCTTCGGCGGTCTCTTTCGCGTTCTCGTTGTAACTGGAAAGCAAGCCAAACGGGCGGTTTTCAATGCTCTCGGCACGGACGCAAATCTCGCCCACCGTGCCGCGCTGTGCCTGCTCGTCGTTCGCGTCTAAGATATGCACGTCAAACCCGGGCGACGGATAGCCGAGCGCACCGGGCACCGGCTCCATAAACGGCGCAAAGGTGGCAATGCACACGGGCGTTTCGCTTTGACCGAATCCCTCATGGATTTTAAGGCCGGTCGCCTCGTACCATTTGTTGAAAATTTCGGGGTTGAGCGCCTCGCCGGCGGTGCAACAATGGGTGAGCGCGGACAAGTCGTATTTCGACACGTCGCATTGGAGCATCATCCGATACATCGTCGGCGGCACGCAGAAGGTGGTCACCTTGTACTTTTCGAGCATCGTCAGGATGTTGTCACCGTTGAACTTGTCAAAATCATAGATTAAAAGCGCGGTTTCGCCCATCCATTGCCCGTACATTTTGCCCCAAAAGCACTTCATCCAGCCGGAATCGGACACGGTAAAATGCAATCCGCCATCCACCACGCGATGCCAAAACACGCCGGTCGCAATGTGCCCGAGCGGGTAACGGAAATCGTGGGTGATAATTTTGGGATAGCCGGTCGTGCCGGAGGTGAACGCAATCATCGAGGTGTCGGTGCCGCCGGCATAATCGTCGCCGGTCGGCTTGTCGAACGAAAACGGCACATCGGCGATTTCCGCTTCCAAATCAATCCATCCGGGAATTTGTTTGCCCTTGGTGACGAATTTCATCTCCACCGTCTCGTACTGCCCCTCACCCTTGTCGAAGTAATCGGTGCAGTCGCCGTCGGCGGTGATAATGACCGCTTTGACTTTCGCCGCGTTACAGCGATAGACGTAGTCTTTCGCCATAAGCATATTGGTCGCGGGCACCAAAATCGCGCCGAGCTTGTGCATTCCGAGCAGTAAGAACCAGAACCAGTAACTGCGTTTGAGCACCATCAGCACGCGGTCGCCCTTGCGGATACCCTTTTCGTACAGATACCGCGCGGCGCGGTCGGACTCGCGTTTCAAGTCGCCAAAGGTATACACGCGCTCCTCAAATTCGTTGGAAACCCAAACCATCGCACGCTTATCGGGTTTTTCCGCCGCCAACACGTCGATGACGTCATAGGCGAAGTTGAACCCGTCGGGACAGGTGATATGATAATTTTCATGTAGGTCTTCATAACTCGTGAACGAGTCACGCGAACGACCGGTAAATTTTTCATAAATAGCCATAATTTAACTCCTAAACGCGCGAAATCATTTGAGAACAATCGCCAAAAACCGGGCGGGTTTGTCGCCGAGCACCTGCATCGCGTGCGGCAACGACGAATCAAAATACACGCTGTCGCCGGCGGACAAGTCGTAGGTGGTGTCGCCGAGGAAAAACCGCAGTTCGCCCGACAGCAGGTAGTTGAACTCCTGCCCCTCGTGGCTGTTTAAGTGCGGCTCTTTTTCGCTCGGGTCAACCGTCACGAGAAGCGGTTCCGCCTTTTTGCCGCGGAAAGTCAGCGCCAAGTGCTTGTAGTTGTAGTCCTTGTTGCGGGTGACGGAAAATCCTTTACCCGCTTTGACTACCGAGCACATAGACAGTTTCGGCGATTCCCCGCTCAAAATGTCCAGCACATCCACGCCGAACAATCCGGCGGCGTTGTAGAGAAAACTGAACGAGAAATCCAGTTCGCCGTTTTCATAGGCACGGTATTCCTCCTCGGAAATCTCCAACTTTTCCGCCGCCTGCGCGGTGGTGAGTTCACAAACGTCACGCAGCGCCATTAGGCGCTGGCCGATCTCTTTCAGTTGTTCGGTCATACGAACACCCCTTTGAAAAAATCAGAAAATCAATAGTTGAAACCGAGTTCCAGCGCTTTTTTGTTGGAATCAATCAGATGCGCTTTCTTCGCCGGCACCATTTTGGCAAGCACCACGTCGGCGTCGTCCAGCGTCAACAGACCGGTTTTCGCCATCACGTGCCCGATGAGAATCATATTTGCAAGACCGGGCAGGTTCTCGTCCGACGCCATTTGGGTCGCCGGAATGGGATACACTTCCACGTCGGAGCGGGTCACGTCACGGTCGATGAGGGACGAATCATAGAAAATCTGACCGCCCGAAACCGTCTCATTCTCGTATTTGTCGAGCGACGGGACGTTCATCGAGATAAGAATATCGGGATTGAGAACAATGGGCGAGCCGACCGGCTCATCGCTCAAAATCACCGAGCAGTTCGCCGTACCGCCGCGCATTTCCGGGCCATAGGAGGGAAGCCACGACAGTTCTTTGCCTTTCAGCAGACCGTCATACGCGAGGAATTTGCCGGAGAACAGAATACCCTGTCCGCCGAAACCGGTAATAAGAATTTGTTTTTGCATCTTATTTCTCCTCCTTCGCCGTAATGTCTTTGTATACGCCGAGCGGATAATACGGAAGCATATTTTCTTCCAGCCAGTTCAGCGCTTTATCCGGCGCCATACCCCAGTTGGTCGGGCAGGTGGAAACCACCTCAATCAGCGAGAAGCCTTTGCCCTCAATCTGGTTTTGGAACGCCTTTTTAATGGCTTTTTTGGCTTTTTTGATGTTTTGCACGTTGTTGACCGCAACCCGTTCGAGGTACGCCGCGCCGTCCACATTGGAAAGCAGTTCGCACACTTTAATCGGGTAACCGACTTTGTCCACGTCACGGCCGTACGGCGACGTTTGGGTGACCTGACCCGGCAGGGTGGTCGGCGCCATCTGACCGCCGGTCATACCGTAAATCGCGTTGTTGACGAAGATAACGGTGATGTTCTCGCGGCGACCCGCCGAGTGCACCGTCTCCGCCGTACCGATGGCGGCGAGGTCGCCGTCACCCTGGTAGGTGAACACGATGTTGTTCGGGTCGGAGCGTTTCACGCCCGTCGCCACCGCCGGTGCGCGGCCGTGCGCCGCCTGCACCATATCGCAGTTGAAATAGTTGTAAGAGAACACGGAGCAACCGACGGAAGCCACACCGATGGTGCGTCCGCGGATACCGAGTTCGTCAATCGCTTCCGCCACCAGGCGGTGAATAATGCCGTGGGTGCAACCCGGGCAGTAGTGCAACGGCGCTTCGGTCAGCGCCTGCGGTTTTTCAAAAACAGTCATTATTCGGCACCTCCGATTTCCACAGCTTTTTCAATGGAATCCAACACGTTTTTGGTGGTCGGAATCATACCGCCCACGCGGTTGCACAAAAGCACCGGCTTTTTGCAACGGGTGGCGAGTTCCACGTCTTCCACCATTTGACCCATCGACAGTTCGACCGAGACAAACGCTTTCACGCGGTCGGCGGCGGCATTGAGCACCGCTTTCGGGAACGGCCACAGGGTAATCGGGCGAATCATACCCACTTTGATGCCCTTTTTGCGCGCTTCATCAATCGCGTTTTTGGACACGCGCGCGGCAACGCCGAACGCCACGACACAGTACTCCGCATCGTCCATCAGGTATTCCTCATACATCACTTCGTCGCGCTCAATTTGCGCGTACCGCTCAAACCGCTCAAAGTTGAGGCGTTCAAGCGTTTCGGGGTCCATCAAAAGCGAGTTGACGATGTTCGGCTCGCGCTCGCATTTGGTGCCGGTCAGCGCCCACGGTTTGTCGTAGGAGTTGACAACGCCCTGGTCGAGCGACACCGGCTCCATCATCTGCCCCATCGTGCCGTCGGCGAGCAACATCGAGGTCATACGATACTTGTCGGCGAGGTCGAACCCTTTGAAGGTGAGGTTGACCATCTCCTGCACCGAGTTCGGCGCAAGAACAATCATATGGAAGTCGCCGTGACCCGCGCCGCGGGTGGCGTGGAAGTAGTCCGACTGCGACGGCTGAATACCGCCGAGGCCCGGGCCGCCGCGCTGCACGTTGACGACGAGCGCCGGCAAGTCGCACCCCGCGAGGTAAGACAACCCCTCGCTTTTCAGCGAAATCCCGGGCGAAGAACTACTGGTCATCACGCGTTTACCCGTCGAGGAAACGCCGATGACCATATTGATGGCGGCGATTTCGCTTTCTGCCTGCAAAAACACGCCGTCCACTTTGGGCATCCGTTTGGACATATACGCCGCGACCTCCGTCTGCGGCGTAATCGGGTAACCGAAGTAGTGGCGGCAACCCGCCATAATCGCCGCTTCCGCGAGCGCTTCGTTGCCCTTCATAAGAACCTTATCGGCCATGGTAAAAAACCTCCTTCTTTACTTTTCCACCGTAATCACGCAATCGGGGCACATCGTCGCGCAAAACGCGCAACCGATGCATTCGTCGGGATTGGTGCATCCCGCCGGATGATACCCTTTGCCGTTGATAACGTCTTCTGCCAGCGCCACAATGTGTTTCGGGCACGCGCCGACGCACAGCCCGCAACCTTTGCAACGCTCTTTGTCAAATGTGACTTTTGCCATAATGAAAATCCTCCTATTCCGTAGCGTCAGCACCCACGCGCCCACGCTTGTTTTACATAGAGAGACAAGGGAAACAAGTTTTCGATTTTTCCCGTCAATTCCGGAAGCAACTCCGCTTTAACGGTGGTCATCACAAGGGGCAACCCCGTCTTTTTCGCAATCTCGGCGGCGTAATCCCGCGAGGACAGCACGTCCTCGGCGGTCGTCTCGTCGCCCAAATTGGAGTTGTTCACAATGCCGGTAAACCGGATATTTCCCGCTTGCTCGATTTCGCGCATTACTTCCACCGCGTCCGCGCCCGTGCGGGTGAGCGGACGGTATTTGTTGATAACCAGTAACATCGCGTAATCGTTTTCGCGGACAATCGACTCCGCATACCGCCCGAGTGCGAGCGCGCCGCGGTCGTCGCCGCCCACGTCCACCACCGCCGTCAGGTCGGGGTTGTCCAAAATCGCGTACGTCTCCGCCGGCAGGGCGGGCACGTCCACGTTGGAGTTGGCGTAGGGCGACACAATCAGCCGCACACCCGCGTCTTGCAGAAGCCCCTCCGCATCTTTCGTGCGGAAATAGGGGTTCACAATATCGAGGTCGGCAATCGCCACCTGCGCGCGCGTTTCTCTGAGCGCGAGCGCGGCATTGACGGCGATATTCGTCTTGCCCGAGCCGTAGTGTCCGGCGAACAGCGTCACCCGTTTCGGAGGCTGCCCGCCGAACAGCGGATAGTCGTGATACAGCGTACTCAAATGACTTTCACCCAATCAAACGGGTCGGCAACGGTGCCGCCCTGGATGCCGGTGATGGCATCGTACAGTTTTTGGCTGACCGGACCGATGTCGCCGCCGTTGATGGTCATCACATCGTCTTTGTAGCGCAGTTTGCCCACCGGGGAGATGACCGCCGCGGTACCCGAACCGAAGCACTCTTCCAGTTTGCCGGTTTTTTGCGCTTCCAGCAGTTCGTCCACCGAGACAAGGCGCTCTTCCACCGTCATACCCCAGCTCTTGCACAGTTCGATAACCGAATTGCGGGTGATGCCGGGGAGAATGGAGCCGTTGAGCATCGGGGTCACGATTTTGCCGTCGATTTTGAAGAAGATGTTCATCGCGCCCACTTCTTCGATGTATTTGCGCTCCACACCGTCGAGCCACAGCACTTGGGAGTAGCCGTCGTCGTGCGCTTTCACCTGCGCCGCGAGGGACGCCGCGTAGTTGCCGCCGGTTTTGGCAAAGCCCATACCGCCGCGCACCGCACGGACGTAGTCGTCCTCAATCCAGATGCCGACCGGTTCAAGACCGCTCGCGTAATACGCGCCCGACGGGGAGAGGATGATGATGAATTTGTAGGTCTGCGACGGCGCCACGCCGAGGAACGAGTCGGTCGCAATGATGAACGGGCGAATATACAAGGACGTGCCCGGCGCGGACGGAATCCAATCCTCATCCACTTTCACGACAGCGGCAACCGCTTCCACAAAGTCCTCCTCCGGCAACTGCGGGATGCACAGACGTTTGTTGGAATCGTTGGTGCGGCGCGCGTTCATAATCGGGCGGAACAAGCGGGCTTTACCGTCCGCACCGCGGTAGGCTTTAAGCCCTTCAAACATCTCCTGCCCATAGTGGAACACCATGCACGCCGGCGAGAGGGACAAATCTTGGAACGGGACGATGCGCGGGTCGTGCCAGCCTTTGCCCTCGGTGTAATCCATCACAAACATATGGTCGGTAAAGACTTTACCGAAACCCAGTTTGCTCTGGTCTTGGGGTTTTTCTTTCGGGGTTTGCGTTTTCGTGATTTGAATGTTCAACATATCTAAAACTCCTTTCAGGTTTTTAAGTGCAATTTTTCAATCGCGTCTTCGCGCATTTTGTATTTGAGGATTTTGCCCGCGTGGTTCATCGGGAACGAGGTGACGAACTCGATGTAACGCGGTACTTTGTGCCGCGCCATGTGCGAGCGGACGTAATCCTGCATTTCGTCTTCCGTAATGGTCGCGCCCTCTTTTAAGATAATGCACGCCATAATCTCCTCGCCGTACCGCTCGTCCGGCACGCCGATAACCTGCACGTCTTTCACTTGGTCGCAGGTGAAGATGAATTCCTCAATCTCGCGGGGATAGATGTTTTCGCCGCCGCGGATAATCATATCTTTCAGCCGCCCGGTAATACGGAAGTTGCCGTCCGGCTCGCGGCAGGCAAGGTCGCCCGTGTGCAGCCAACCGTCTTTGTCAATCGCCGCGGCGGTCGCCTTGGGCATTTTGTAATACCCTTTCATCACGTTGTAGCCGCGCGCAACAAACTCACCCGTCTGTCCGTCCGGCAATTCCTCGCCCGTTTCGGGGTCTACGATTTTACACTCCACTTGCGGGAGCGCGGAACCGACCGTCTCCACCCGCACGTCCAGCGTATCCTCGTTTTTGCCCATCGTGCACCCGGGAGACGCTTCCGTCTGCCCGTACACGCTGGTGATTTCGGTCATATTCATCTTTTCCGCCGCTTCGCGCATCAGCGCCGGCGGACAGTTGGAACCCGCCATAATACCGGTGCGGATATACGAAAAGTCGGTTTTCTCGAAATCGGGGTGGCGGAGCATCGCGATAAACATGGTCGGCACGCCGTTAAAGCAGGTAATCCGCTCGCGGTCGATACACGACAGCGCCGGTTTCGCCGAGAAATACGGGAGCGGCAACAAGGTCGCGCCGTGGGTCATCGACGCGGTCATCGACAACACCATCCCGAAGCAGTGGAACATCGGCACTTGCACCATCATACGGTCAGCGGTGGACAAATCCATCCGGTCGCCGATGCACTTGCCGTTGTTGACAATGTTGTAGTGGGTGAGCATAACCCCTTTGGGGAAGCCGGTCGTGCCGGAAGTGTACTGCATATTGGCAACGTCGTGCACGTCCACGGCGGCAGCTCTGCGCGCCACTTCCTCGGCGGGGACTTTCGCGCCCGTTTCCATCATTTCTTCAAACGTGAGGCACCCCTCGTCCTTGTAGCCGACCGTCACGATATGCCGCAAAAACGGCAACCGACGGCAATGGAGCGCTTTTTGTCCGTCGTGCCCTTTCAGTTCGGGGCACAATTCGCGGATGGTCGCCGCAAACTTCGCGTCATTGCACTCCTCCATCATCACGAGGGTGTGGGTATCCGACTGGCGGAGCAGATATTCCGCCTCGTGGATTTTGTAGGCGGTGTTCATCGTGACGAGCACCGCGCCGATTTTTGTCGTCGCCCAAAAGGTGATGTACCATTGCGGCACGTTGCTCGCCCACACCGCCACCTTGTCGCCCGCTTTCACGCCGAGCGCAATGAGCGCCCGTGCACAGCGGTCAACGTCCTCGCGGAACTCGCGGTAGGTGCGGGTATAATCGAGGGTGGTGTACTTAAACGCCGTCTGGTCGGGGAATTCCTCCACCATCCGGTCAAGCACCTGCGAAAAGGTCATCGAGATGAGCGCATCTTTCTTAAACGGGAATTTGCCCGTCTTCGACTTGTTGTCGTACAAGCGGTCGTCCCGCTTGCGGCTGTTTTTCTCAAACCGATGCATATAGTTGGCAAAGTGCGGGAACACGATGCCCTCGTCGCCGAGGTCGCTCACCCACGTGGGCAAACATTCAAGCGACAAAAACCCGTCGTAGTTGACCGAGCCGAGCGCGCCCACAATGGCATCCACCGGCAGGTCGCCCTCGCCGAGCAGACAGTAGGCATAGGTGTCGCCCATTTGCTCGGAATCTTTGATGTGTACGTGTTTGATGTACGCGCCGAGGTTTTGCACCGTTTCTTCCGGGTCTTCGCCGCAAAAACGGTACGGATGATGCACGTCCCAAAGCGCCGCGACCTCGTCGCTTGCGAAGTGGTTGAGCACCCCACGCAGTCGCGCGGTATCGGCGAAAATGCCCACCGTTTCGATAAGCAAGGTCACTCCCGCCGCCTCCGCATCGGCAAGCACCGATTCAATAAAGCGAATCACCGTCTCGTCCTCGCCCTGCTCACCGGCGTGAAGCCGCAGATACGGCGTGCCGAGGGCGGCGGCGACTTGAATTTGCCCTCTCGTTTCGGCGGCAACGCCTGCCGCGGCGAGCGCATCGGCAATATCGCCGAGCACATCGATACACGGAACGGTCAAACCAAGCCGCCACAGTTCGCGGGCGGTGGCGGCAATGCGCGTTTTGCAAAGCGGCGCACCCGCGCCCGAGAACGCGTACGACCCTACGTTATGCAGTTCAATTCCGTCAAATCCCAAATCGGTGGCCATGGAAACGAATTCATCAAAGGTAAATCCGTGCCAACCGTTGGTGGAAAACGAGAGTTTCATTTAGGCTTTCTCCTCGTAAACGATTTTGTTCAATGCACTCAAATAGGCACGAATGCTCGCACCGATGATGTCGGTAGACACGCCGCGACCGGAATACAGTCGTCCGTCCGCGCGCAACTTCACAAGCGCTTCGCCCACCGCGCCGCGACCCTCGGTCACCGCTTGAATTTGGAAATCGTCCAACTCATAGTGGTGGCCGACAATCTGCTCAATGGTCAAAAACGCCGCGTCAATCGGCCCGTCACCCGCACCCACACCTTGCAGTTGCTTCCCGTCTTTTTCAAGGGTCATACTGCACGTGGACGAAATGGTGTTGCCGTTGTTGGATACAAAGTTTATCAGGCGATACGTCTCCGGCACTTGCAGGGCGGTGGAGGCGATAATCGCTTCCATATCGCGCGCGCTGACCGGCTTGCTCTTTGCCACGCGGTTGAACTCGTCAAACACTTTCACCGTGTCCTCTTTGGACAAGTCATAGCCCAACTTTTTCGCAAACGCCGTCACCTCTTTGATGGTGGCGGTGGCATCCATCGCCGCGTCGTCGCCGTCGTTACCCTGCAACTCGTTGTCAAACGGTTGCGCCTTGTCCTTTTTCGCGCCGAACCATTTGCAAATGCGGAACACGGCGGTTTGCAGTTCCAGCGTGTTCACGCCGAAACGAATAGCGAGGCTGTCGCCTTTCACGCGCAATGTATCGGTCAATTCAAGAAGGCGGGGAAGACCCTCGCCGCTGATAATCGTTTTTGCCTCGCTCGCGCCGGCAACCACCGCCGAAAGCGTCGCCGCCTGCGCCGTGTGAAGCGCGTCGCTGCACTCCACGCCCAGTTTACCCTCGCATTCCGGCACGGCGGCAAGCACCGCGCGCACAAGCGCCGCGATTTCCTCCGGCAAACTCTCGCCGGCGGTATCGCACAACACCACCGCCGTCGCACCCGCTTCCAACGCGGTTTTTACGGCGGTCACCAAAAAGTCGGGTTCGGCACGGGTCGCATCCAACGCGGCAAATTCCACGTCGGCGCACAGTGTTTTGGCAAACGCCACCGTCTCTTTAATGCCATCCAACATCGGTTGCGGCTTTTTGTGGCAGAGGTACTCCATCTGCACGCTGGACACCGGCGCCGCCACCGACAAGCGGGGATGCTTCGCCTCGGCAATCGCCTCCGCCGTCTGCGTAATCGCGTCTTTGCACAACCCCACGCGGCAGGACAGCACCCCGTTTTTCACCAGTGTCGCCATCGAGCGCAGGGCGAGCACATCCGCTTTGTCGTCGCCGAGCGGTGCGACTTCAATCACGTCCACGCGCAATTTTTCCAGTTGTTTGGCAACTTCCAATTTTTCTTTGAACGTAAGTGCGGTATTCTCCCGCATCGTCACGTCGGCAATTCGGATATTTCTCATTGACCTCTCCTCCAAAACAAAAACGTCCCAAAGCATCAGCTTTGGGACGATAAATCTACCGCGGTACCACCCATTTTACCGACACCTTTCGGGGTCGGTCACTCCACGTCGCTTAACGCGCGACACACGACGTTCCCTACCCACCCGTTCGGGCTTCAAAAACGCGGCTCGGGAAAGAGCACGCAAGCGTTTTAGTGCCGGCATCACAGCCACCGCCGACTCTCTGAAACCTCCGCACTTGCGCCGTTCCGTCATCGCCTTTAATTATAAGGTTAGAATAACAAAACAAAAGATTAGCCCTATTATAGTCCCTTTCCGATTTCTTGTCAAGCGTTTTTTCGCTTTTTTCCGTGCATTTTCCGTGTAAAATCCTGCTTTTTTCGCATACTATTGCCAAAAAACGAAAGGGTGCCCCTATGAAAAAACGGATTTTCGCCCTCCTCGCCGCCACCTGCCTGCTGTGTGGCGGTTGTCATCAACAAAACAGCGCCGACCCCTCACCCCTCGCCGCCACCTTCTCGCCCGCGCGCACCTTGCTGGTTATTCCGTTCGACAACACGGGCGCACAGGCGTTTTTACTGTTGCACTTTTCGTCGGATGGCGACGTGGCGGTGCGCGCCTATCCGCGCGAGACCGTCTTTCCCGAAAGCAGCGAGGAAACCACCCTCTACACGCGGTTTTCAAGCGGTGGCGCGGTGGGGTTTTCCGCCGTTACCGCCGCCTTTTCCGAAGCCTGCCTGCCGGTTGACCGTGTCTTTTCGGTCGGCGTTTCGGATGCCGACCGCGGGCTGTATCCACTTCTTGCCGCCCTTTCCAACAACCTCCTATTTACAGCCCCGCCACCCCTTGTGTATACTGCAAGTGACGCAAGCGCGGGTTCTCCCGTCGCCCTCTCCTCGTCCGCGCTCCGTCACCTGCTCACCCTGCCTGCGACAGCCTACCCCGCTCCCGCCGACTATGCCGCTTTTCGCGGTCAAACCGCCTGCGTTGTCATAAACAACCTTGCCGAAGCTTTTGCCGGCGACCCGTCCGCCCTTTTTTCCGCCCTCGTAAGCGCCGGTCGCTCCACCTTTGTGCCCGCCGACGAAACCACCTTTTCGGCGCTCTTTTCCCCGGCGCCGCGCGTGCGATTTTGTCCCGTCGTCGGTCGGTTTGAAACAACCACTACCACCCGATTTTATCCCGAAAAATAAGGAGGAATTTGAATGTTTACCGCAAAAATACATCCCGTGAAAACCCGCCTGAAAAAGGCGCTGTGCCTGCTTGCCACCCTCTCCGTATTGGGCACGGCAGGCGCACTTCCCGCCGCCGCGGCTGCTTGCCAAAGCGGCACGCTCACGATGAAAGACGTGCTTTCCGCCCGTAAATACCTCGCCGCGATAATCCAACTGCCCGACCTCTCCGTTGCCGATTGCAATGCGGACGGTATCGTCGATATGAAAGACATCTTGCAAATGCGGCAATGGCTCGCGTGCGGCAACTGCCGCCAGCAACCGGTTGTCACCGCCAAAACAACCGTCAAACCCGCGGCAAAACCCACCACCAAACCCACCGTGAAACCCACCACCAAACCTACCGCGGCAACGCCGTCCACCCGCTTTTCCGCCGAGCAGGAGCGCATTTTGGCTCTCGTCAACGCGGAGCGCAAAAGTGCCGGACTGTCCGCGCTGACATTGGACGAAACCGCCTGCACCGCCGCCACGGTGCGTGCTCGCGAGGTAGCGACCGTCTTTTCCCACACCCGCCCGAACGGCTCGTCCTGCTTCACGGCGCTGAAAGAGGCAGGTGTCTCCTACCGCGCCGCCGGTGAAAACATCGCCAAAGGCTACCGCTCCGCCGAAAGTGTTATGGACGGTTGGATGCATTCCGACGGGCACCGTGCCAACATCTTAAACAAAAATTTCACCCGTCTCGGTGTCGGCTACGATGCCGCTTCCAACAGTTGGACACAATTTTTTGTCGGCTGACCGCAAACCCGCTTTTTTCGCCGTGTTCTCAAAAATTTGAGGACACGGCGTTTTTTCGGATTTTTTATGAAAATAGTGCTTGACATGGCAGGTTGTTTCGTGGTATCATAACCTTTGCCTGAAAATTTGGGAATACGCGGGTGTAGCTCAATGGTAGAGCCCCAGCCTTCCAAGCTGGTTGCGTGGGTTCGATTCCCATCACCCGCTCCACTTTGAACACGCGCCTGTAGCTCAGCTGGATAGAGCATCTGCCTTCTAAGCAGAGGGTCAGGGGTTCGAGTCCCTTCAGGCGCGCCATTCAGCCTATGCGGAACCTTTCTGTTAGGCGAATATGGTGGGTGTAGCTCAGTTGGTTAGAGTGCCAGGTTGTGGCCCTGGAGGTCGTGGGTTCGACTCCCATCACCCACCCCATATTGGGATGTAGTCTAGTGGTAGGACAGCAGACTTTGACTCTGCCCGTGCAAGTTCGATTCTTGCCATCCCAGCCAAAAACCGACAAATCTCGCAAGAGGTTTGTCGGTTTTTCCTTTTTCACTTTTCATCGGTTTTCAATTTTTACCCCTTAATTTCCATTTCCCCTTGCATTTATCGAAATATGCGGTATAATGGACGTATAGCGTAAATCGCATAAAAGGAGGATTTTCCAAAATGACCATTCTGACTACCGGCGGCTGCGGCTATATCGGCAGCCACACCTGCGTTGGACTGCTGGACGCGGGCTACGACGTTATCCTCGTCGACAACCACGACAACTCCAGCCCCGAGGCGCTGCGCCGTGTTCGTAAAATCACCAGCAAAGACCTCAAAGAATACGACATCGACATCCGCGACAAAGAGGCGCTCCGCAAGGTCTTTAAGGAGAACAAAATCGACGCAGTCATCCACTTCGCCGGCTCCAAAGCCGTCGGCGAGTCGGTGAAACTGCCCCTCAAATATTACGACAACAACATCGGCGGCGCCGTCGCCCTGCTCGAAGTGATGGCGGAAGAGGGTTGCAAACGTCTCGTGTTCAGTTCGTCCGCTACCGTGTACGGCGACTTGAACCCGTCCCCGCTCAATGAGCAAATGCCGCTCGGTGACACCACCAACCCCTACGGCGCAACCAAAGCGATGATTGAGCGCATCCTCAAAGACGTGTGCATCTCCGACCCCGATTGGTCAGTTGTTCTGCTTCGCTACTTTAACCCGATTGGCGCGCACGCGTCCGGCCTCATCGGCGAAGACCCGAACGGCATCCCGAACAACCTGATGCCCTACATCTCCCAAGTCGCGGTGGGCAAACTGCCGCAGCTGTCCGTCTTCGGCAACGACTACGACACGCCGGACGGCACCGGTGTGCGCGACTATATCCACGTCGTTGACCTCGCGCGCGGCCACGTGAAAGCGGTCGCCTACGCCGCCGACCATCAGGGCGCGGAAATCTTCAACCTCGGCACCGGCCGCGGTTACAGCGTGCTTGAAATGGTTGCCGCATTCGAAAAAGCGAGCGGCGCCAACGTCCCCTATGCCATCAAACCGCGCCGCGAAGGCGACCTTGCGAGCGTCTTCTCCAACCCCGCCAAAGCGCGTGACGTGCTCGGCTGGCAGGCGGAATTCGGCATTGAGGAAATGTGCCGCGATGCCTGGAACTGGCAGTCCCACAACCTGAACGGCTACAAATAAAATTTCCCACAGCGGGAGGGTTTCCCTCCCGCTGTTTTCTTTTGCGGGAGTCTTCAAACTCCCACCAACTCGCGGCGTGCGTGTAGGGGACGGCGCCCTCGACGTCCCTTTCCAAAACAGCGCACAAACTTCCGGCAACACACATCTTTCGGAGGTGTTTTTATGGCTCATACTCTGCCGTCCGTTCTCCCGAAAATTCAAGCGGCAATCGGGCATTACGCGATGATTTCCCCCGGTGACCGTATCGCGGTCGGTGTGTCCGGCGGCAAAGATTCGCTTGTGCTCCTCGCCGCCCTTGCGCGGCTTCGCACCTTTTCCGACGTGCCCTTTACGCTCCACGCCGTCACCCTCGACCCCGGTTTTGCGGGCGAGGCGGACTACACGGCGGTAGAAGCGTGGTGTAAGGTGCTCGACGTGCCGTACACCGTCCGGCGCACCCGCCTTTGGTCGGTCATTGAGGAGCAGGGTCAAGCGGCGCACCCGTGCAGTTTGTGCGCCAAAATGCGGCGCGGCGCACTCCACAAAGCCGCACGCGAACTCGGCTGCAACGTCGTCGCCCTCGGCCACCACAAAGACGATGCCGCCGAAACCTTTTTTATGAATCTCACCGCCAGCGCCACCCTCGGTTGCTTTTCGCCCAAAACCTATTTAGACCGCAGCGACTTGACCCTCATTCGCCCGCTCCTCTTTTTGGGCGAGGCGGAAATCGCCGCCGTCGCCGATTGGGAACATCTGCCCGTCGTCCCCTCCGCTTGCCCGGCAAACGGCAACACAAACCGCGCCGATACCAAACGCGTCCTCGCCGCGCTGTCCCAAACTTACGGCGATATGGGCGACAAAATCGAGCAGGCGCTGAAAAAAGCAAACCTTTGCGGGTGGTAACCTCCGCGAAAAACCGAGAAAGTCCGAAAAAAACCACATTTTGTGGTTTTTTCGGATTTTTTCTTTATATTTTGTGGATTTGCTCTTTACATTTGCACAAAAATTGATTATAATATGAAAGATACAGAAGATAGCAAAAGGGGTGGCGACAATGCGCATCGGATTTTTGGGTGCCGGCAATATGGCAAGCGCGATGATTCGCGGTCTGCGCGCCAAAGGGCTCTCCCCCGCCGACGTCGCCGCGTTCGACGTGTGTGCCGACAAAGTAGCGGCGCTTTCCGCCGATTGCGGTCTGACGGTCGCCGACTCCGCCGCCGCCCTCATCGCCCGTTCGGACGTGGTGGTGCTCGCGGTCAAACCCCAAATGCTCAAAGAAGCGCTCGCCGACTTGCAGCCGGCGCTTGCCGAAGCCGACCCGCTGATTGTGTCTATCGCGGCGGGAACCCCGCTTCAAACGCTCGAAACCCTCTGCGGCAACGGTCGCCGCATCGTCCGCGTGATGCCCAACTTGAACGCCACCGTGGGCGAGGCGATGTCCGCTTTTTGCGGCAACGCCCATGTGACCGAACCCGATTTGCAAACGGCGGAAACGGTACTCTGCGCGTTCGGCAAAGCCGTCCGCCTGCCGGAGGAGCAATTCTCCGCCTACTCGGCGCTCGCCGGTTGTTCCCCCGCTTACTCTATGCTCTATATGGACGCGCTCGTGCGCGCCGGCGTGGAAGCGGGCATCGACGAGGATACCGCCAAAGCCGTCGTCGCGCAAGCGGTGCTCGGCACCGCCAAACTGCTTGCCGCCTCGCCCGACTCTCCCGAAACGTGGATTGAGCGCGTCTGTTCCCCCGGCGGAACGACCATTGAGGGCGTTAAAGTCCTGCGCGCCGAAAAGGTGAGCGACGCGGTCAAAGCCGCCGCTTTCGCCTCGATTCGGCGGGATGAGGAACTGGCAAACGCCCATTGATTTACCCGAAAGGAGCGGTCGTATGCGTGTCATTACCGGCACCGCCCGCGGCACCGTCCTCAAAACGCTTGACGGCGAGGAAATCACCCGTCCCACCGGTGACCGCGTGAAACAAGCGCTGTTCAACGCCCTGCAATTTGATATTGAGGGTCGCACGGTGCTCGACCTGTTCGCCGGAAGCGGCCAACTCGGCATTGAAGCGCTAAGCCGCGGCGCACGCGAATGCGTGTTTGTGGAGCGCGACTTGAACGCTGCCGAAGTGGTGAAACAAAACCTCAAAGCCGCCAAACTGTTCCCTCGCGCCAATGTGCTCACCGCCGATGCCGTCCCTTTCGCCCGCAACACCGGCGACCGCTTCGACATCGTGTTTTTAGACCCGCCGTATGCGTCCGACCTCATTGAACAAACCCTGCCGCTTCTCTGCGACAAGATAAAGCAAAACGGCACCGCCGTGTGCGAAACGGATGCGGAAAAAGAGTTGCCCGACTCGTTCGGTGCGCTCTCCCTCGTCCGCTGTGCCAAATACGGAAAAACGCGGTTGTGGTTCTACCGCAAAGAGGAGTGATTGTATGAAAATCGCCGTTTGCCCGGGCAGTTTTGACCCCATTACGCTCGGTCACCTCGATATTATTCGCCGCGCCGCCAAACTGTTCGACCACGTCGTCGTCTTGGTGGTGCAAAACGCCGGAAAATCGCCTATGTTCTCGCTTGAAGAACGCGCCGAACTCATCAAACGCGTTACCGGCGAATTCCCGAACGTCGAAGTCGATTGTTTCGAGGGTCTCCTCGTGGACTATATGAAAAAACGCAACGCCTCGGTGATTGTCAAAGGGTTGCGCGCTATGTCCGATTTTGAATACGAATTCCAGATGGCGCTCACCAACCGCCAACTTTATCCCGAAGCCGAAACCGTGTTTTTGACCTCGTCGGTGGAACGGATGTACCTCTCCTCCTCCCTCGTGAAACAAATTGCACAGTTTGGCGGAGATATCTCCGCTTTGGTTCCCGCACAAATTATCCCCGATATACTCTCAAAAAATGGAAAGGACGATGTAAAATGACCGTAGAAGAACTGCTCGACAAAATTGACGATATGGTGGACAAAGCGTTCTCCATGCCGCTCAGCCGTGGCAAATGCCTTGTGGATGCCGATGAACTCCGCGATATTCTTGACGACATCCGCGCCCATCTCCCGAGTGAAATCCGCCAGGCGAAAGCAATCGTCAGCGACCGTAACGACATCATTGACGATGCCAAACGCGAAGCGGAGGATATTGTCCGCAAAGCGGAAGAGCGCGCACGCGCCCTCGTTTCCGAGGAAGAAATCGTGAAACAGTCGCAACAAAAAGCTACCGAATTGCTCAATCAATCGCAACAAAAATCGCGTGAGATGCGCCGTTCGGCGAACGATTTTGCCGAAGATTTGCTCAAACGCACCGAGGAAACCCTCGCCGAGCGTTTGCAGGAAGTGCGCCAAACCCGCCAATCCCTGCGCAAACCCGCCCAAATCGAAACCCCGGAAGAATAAGTTTTCGGGCATCGACAAATCATCTGCAAAGAACAGAGGCAAGGACATCGTCCTTGCCTCTGTTTTGTTTTTTGCCCTC
>JAZRYM010000039.1:0-15783 GCA_045600765.1 Acutalibacteraceae bacterium
TCGCTGTCTTCCCGCAACTCGCGTATCCGTTCCTTATACTCTTTCATAGTATCACCCATAAAAAGTTTACCATACATCACACTTGGCGTATTGACTTTACACCACAAGTGGTGTATAATAAGGACGAAAATTCTGCAAAAAACAGGATGCTACGAAATTAGGAGGGTGAAAATATGAAAAAGTTATTGGTGATTATAACGGCGCTGTGTCTTCTTTGCGCGTGCCTTTTGTTGGGTGGATGCGGAGGGAGAGCCACGACCATCGACTTGAACAAGTATGTGGTATGGGATGATTCGGATAGCGGGAAATATGACGGACAAGGTAGTTTGCAGATGTCTTTTGATATGGATGCATTTAAGAAAGACTATGCAGGCAAGCTGGAATTGACTACAAACGGCATGGCGTTGGCAACAGAATATTCCGGTATGAGTGTTGCTGAGATGCTTTTTGAGACCTGTGTGGATTACGACTGCGATTTTACGAAAAAAAGTTCCAGAAAATGTGTTTGTAATGGCGATGAGATGACTGTCAATTGGAAGGCAAACGAGGAGCTTGCCTTGGACTATTTTAACTGTAAATTGAAATATACAGACGAAACGAAAACAGTAGAAGGATTGGAAGAAAAAGCGGTAAAGTTTTCAGGGGAAAATTGCATTCTTATGGGAAAAGAGGGCAACATGGAGTGGGATGTCTTAGAACAGGATGGAGACAAACTGCTGGTGATTACCCAGTACATTCTTGATGAGCGCCAGTATTACAATGACAAAAAAGAAAAAGTCACATGGGAAACCTGCTCGTTGAGGGCGTGGCTGAATAACGAATTTATAAACGAGACTTTTACCGAAAAGGAAAAGCACTTGATTTTAACCACGAAAGTGAAAAATGCGGATAATCCCGAATTCGGAACCGATGGAGGGAACGATACCGAGGACAAGTTGTTTTTGCTGAGCATTGATGAGCAGGAACGATATCATGCTGCGAGACCTTTACAGGAGGGTGAGGAGGATGATTGTCGGCAAACATGGCTTAGATCTCCCGGGGAAGATTTGTACCATGCGGCTGTTGTTGAAATTTCAGATTCTTATTCTCGCTATAACGGTGTAACTAATAAGAGTGGGGAATTTGTTGACGGTAGTTATAAACCCTTAGCTTATCGTGTAGAAGAAGTTGATGAAGAGGGGTTTGCACATAAGGCACTTGGTCTTCGCCCTGCTATGTGGATAAATATTGCAAAATAAGAAACGGAGGATTTTATGTTTATTAAAAAACCGACTACCAAGAGGTAGTCGGTTTTTTTCTGTAAAATTCATTCTATCACGCCGCCTCGCAAGCGCAAGAGGGTGGCATCGAGGCGTTTTTGGTCGTCGGTGTCGTGGGTGATGACGAAGACGGGTTTTTCGGTTGCGGCGGCGCGGAGCAGGGCGGCGATGGCATCTACGCGGTCGTCGTCCAGTCCCGCGAACGGCTCGTCGAGGAGCAGGGCGTCGGCATCGGGCAGGGCGAGTGCGCGGGCGAGCGCCACGCGGCGGCATTGACCGCCCGAAAGTTCGCCGGGCAGGCGGGCTTGTTCCTCCGCGGTCAGCCCGACCACTTCGAGCGCTTGTTTGGCGCGCGCGGGTGCATCGGGTGTATCGCCGAGCACGAGCGCGACGTTTTCGAGCGCCGTTTTCCACGGGAGCAGGCGGTCTTCCTGAAACACGACGGCGGGACGGCGCGGCAAATCGGAAATCTCGCCCGCTTGCGGCGTTCGAAGCCCGCACAACAGGCGAAGCAGGGTGGTTTTTCCGCATCCGGAATCGCCGCAAAGGCAGGTAACACCGGTGGCGGGGAGAGTCAGCGACAAGTCGCGGAACACGATTTTTTGGTCGTTATAGGCGAACGCGACGTGGTTTAGAGTCATTGTGCCACCTCCTTTTGCGGGTGGCGGCGGTTCAGACGGTCGGCGACGAGCAACAGCACCTTTTCGAGCGCGACCGACAAGAGCACCACCGTGCCTGTCCACGCGAACACTTCCGGCGTTTCGAGCAACAGTTTCGCGCGGTAGAGTCCGTCGCCCACCGACCCGTCGGGACGGCAGATGACCTCGGCGGCGATGCCCGATTTCCACGCAAATCCGAGCCCGGTTTTGCACGCGGACACGAGGTAGGGCGCGAGGGACGGCAAGCGGATATGCCGCCGTACCGCGCGTTTCGGCAGGCGGTACACCGCCGCCATTTCGAGCAGTTTTTTATCCGTTTCGGCAAGCCCTTGTTCCACGTTCGCCCACACGAGCGGGAGCACCATAAGGCACGCGATGACGGGCGGGAGCCACGCCGTTTGTATCCACACGAGGGCGAGAATGATGAAAGACGCGACGGGTGCGGCGCGCACGATATGCAACAGCGGCGCGACAAGGGCGCGAAGCGGCGCGCAGCCTACGGTTGCAAAGGCGAGCAGAGTTCCGCCGAGCGTTCCCGCCGCAAAGCCGCACACCACCCGCAACAGCGAGCCGCCCGCCGTTTTCCAAAAGGCGGCGGTTTTGGCGAGGCTCCACCACGTTGCCGCCACTTTCAGCGGCGAGGGGAGAAGCAGTTCGGCGGCGACGAGCCGTGCCGCCACTTCCCACGCCGCAAGCCAAAAGAGCGCCACGCCCACGCCGACGGCGATTTTTTTAGTGGAATCCTTCATAGTAAAAATCCTCAGCGGGGAGTTTTCCGCCGACCGTTTTCGGGTTGGCGGTGAATAAGACGGACAAGAACGGGTCGAGCGCGTTTTTCATATCGCTGCCCGTGACAAGCGTGAGGGCACAGCGCGGCAGCGCGGTTTTGGCAACGGCGGCACTTCCGATGATGCCGTATTTTTCACACAGCGCGGCAACCGTTTTTGTGTCGGTGTTTGCGGTTTCCACCGACACGCGGTAGTCGCTCAAAAACGCCTCTACTTTGCCGGGGAAATCGACGGCAAACTGCTTGTTTACCACAATGCAACCCATATACGGTTCGGCGTTGTTTTTGGTTTTCACCCATTCGTCACCGACCGACAGCGCCACGCGCAAGGCAGGGTTTTTGGCGAGCACGGTCGAGCAGAGCGGTTCGGGAACGAGCGCGACCGAGGCGGAGCCTTTCACGAGTGCCGTCGCCAGTTCGTCGTTTTCCGCGACGAAGTTTAAGGTGAGGTCGCGGTCGGGGTCAATGCCGTTTTCCGACAGCAGGTAGCGCAGGATGTATTCGGGGTTGGCGCCCTCGCCCGCAGAAAAGACGGTTTTGCCTTTGAGGTCGGCGACGGAGTGAATGGTGTTGCCGTTTTCCACGACGTACAGCACGCACCCGGTGCCGAGCGCAATCACTTGTACCTTGCCGTTTGTTTTTTGGTACAAGGTGGCGGCGAGGTTGGTCGGGAGCGCCGCAAAATCCGCTTCGCCGGAGGTGACTTTTCCGACGATTTCTTCCGGTGCGGAGGCGAGGTGCACCGTGTAGTCGAGGGCGGCGGTGCCGTCGTCGTTACGGCGCATCAAATCGGCGAGCCCGACACCGGTCGGGCCGACAAGACCGTAGACGGTGGCGCTCTCTTTGCCCTCCGGCGGGTCGGTCGGCGGGAGTGCGGGCGCGGATTCGTTTTCGGTGGTGGCGGCGGGGTTTCCGGACGACCCGTCAGCGGATTTTTGTCCGCCGCAGGCGCAAAGGCACAGGCATAATGCGGCGAGCAACACAAGGGGAAGTATACGCGAAAGGGATTTCATAATCGTTCCTCCTAAACAGTAGTATATACTAAATCCGTTATTCCATAGTCGGTTATGGAGTGCGGTCGGTTAGCGTGACCGTTTTGCCGCATCGGGTGAGCAGACCCGCTTGCTCCAACTCGTCAAACGCGCGGTAAAGACTGGTACGGCCCATATCGAGCGCGGTTGCGACCGACGCCAAAGACGAGAGCGTGACCACGCCGCGCGCGTTTGCGGCGGCTTGCAAATAGAGGAGCAGGCGCTCCGCCGCTGACCCGCCGCGCAGGCGGTTGAGTGAGTGGTTGAGAAAGCGGATGCGGTCGGTCAAAAATCGTATAAGGTTTTCGGCGATACGCGGTTCGGCGCGCAAAAGCGTTTGCAAATCGGTTTCCGGCACGAACTGCACCACGCAGTTTTTGCCCGCCGTTACGCGGCTGACGGGCGCGGTGTCGCCGAAAAGGGTGGCGGCGCCGAACGCTTCGCCGACCGCTAAGCGGTTGCAGTTTTGCTCTTTACCGTTCGAACCCGACCGCCACACGCACACCGTGCCGCCAAGCACGATGCCGAGCGCGCGCGGGCTGTCCGCCGGAAAGGTCACGCGATTGCCTTTTTCAAACGTGACGGGCGGCGGAAGGGCGGCGGCAAACCGTGTTGCCGCATCGGGCGACAACCCCGCAAACAAAAACCAGTTGTGCGGTGGGAGAAAGGAAACGGTTGTTTTCACGGGCATCACCTCAAAAAGCGTAAAATTTGTTCCGTTTGGAACAGTTTTTAACATTATACCCTATTTTTCCTCAAATTGCAAGAGAAAAATTTTCGTTCGATGATTTACATTTGCAAAACGGTGTGGTATACTATGTAATCGAGAAAAAATTGTCGTTTTGTGACGACGTGGATATTTTGCTTAGATTTTGAAGAGAGGGCGATTCGTATGTTCCGCAAAGGGATAGCGTGGCTTTTATGCGCCGTGTTGCTGATGATGGCGGTACCGTTTTGTGCTTTGGCAGAGGGCGAAATCGACGTGACTGATGTGTCGGTGGATTCGTCGTCGGCGCTGTGGATTGTGACGTGGACAAGCGCGGATGATTCGGTGCGGCTTTTGAGCGTGCAGTTGTCCGGTGCGACGGGCGGAACCGCTATACTTCCCGTGCTGTCGTGCAGCGCTTGCTATGCCGAAGTGGACGGAAGCGCCGCACCCTACGGCAGAAGCAACGTGAATTTGGCGTTCGGCAACGAGATGAGCGCCGCGACGGTGGTTTTGTCGGGCGGAACGTATATGAAAACCGCCCAGTTGCAAATGAAGATTGCGCTTCAAGAAAGCGACGATGTTTTTGCGGTAAAAGTGACCGATGAGGACGGTAATCCGGTGGCGGGTGCGCCCATTTCGGTGGATATCGGCGGCACGGTCGGTGCGATGACCGCCGTTACCGACGACTACGGCGGGGCGAGTTTCGGCATTGCCGGCATTGAAGGCGGTTACACCTGGACGGTGCACGCATCGGGTTTTGCAACCAGCGACGGAGTGACCTATCTGGAAGCTTCCGCTTCGCAAACGGTGGGGAAGGCAACGGTGGCGACGACCGAAGCGACCGTCGAAACGTCGGTGACCAAAGCAACCACCGAGGCGACGGAGAAAAAACATCAAGAGGATGAACCGGAAGAAAACGACGACACCGTTTTCACCACGCGGGCGACTTCGCCGCAACTGCCCACGTTGTCGGCGGAGGAAACGGGCGATGTCGGAAACGTGCCGACGTATGAGGCGGTGCGCGGCGCGACTACCACGGTGGCTTCCGAAACGGAGGTTGCGTGCAACCTGTCGGTGGATAAATCGCTGTTGTCGCTGATGAAACTGAAAATCGGCTCGTTTAACAAGAGCGGTCGGCTTATTGTCAGCCAAGAAAATTACAAAACGCTTTCGGACTTGTACGGCGGTGCGGTGGTCGGTTCGCTGACCTCGTCGCCCTATCCGGCGGTGACTGCCGAACAAATCGAAAAAGCCAAAAAGGGCGAGAGCACGTTTGCCGAAGCGAGTGCGGACAAAGCGCTTTCGGTGACCTTCGGGTTGGCGCTCGATTTCTTGCTTGAAAACGGGGAAACCTTGCACGTAACCGATGTGTCGGACAGTGGCGAGAATTTGATGTTTGACGTGCAAATTCCCGTGCCTGCCAGTATGAAAAAGTGCAAATCGTTCGGCGTGGCGATGACGGGCGACGAAACGCTGACCCCGCTTACGCCGATTAAGGCGGACAAAGGGACGTTGTCTTTCCGCACGGCGGCGCTCGGATATTACACGTTGGTCGGATTTACCGACGGTAAAGCGGCGGCGACGGGCCGTTCTCCGCTTCGCACGCTGTTTATCGCGCTGATTGTGGCAGGTGCGCTGTTCCTGCTGGCTTGCGGATTTTTCACCTACTGGTTCTTCTTCCGCAAGAAGGGGAAAGACCTGCCGCCGGACAATTTTGACCCCGAGGACGATGCTTACTACGACGGCGAGACTCCGTCGGATGAGCAAGACCACGCGGAAGGCGAGGCGTTTTTGCGCGAGGTGCGCGGCGACTACGCTACCGCCGAACGGGATATTTTTTCCTCCGCGGAACGGGAGCGCGAGGTGCGCGACCCCATTTTGAGCGCTCGCGAAGAGGTCGTGCGCGGCGGCGACGATATTTTCGGCTTGTATTCGCATCGTATTGACGAATAAGATTTTTTGTATCGAATAGGCATCGGGACACCGCTTGGTGTCCCGATTTTTTTGTGTAAAATACGAAAGAAGAAAAAATGCAAAAGAATAGAGGGAAACGATTGACATTTGCAGAAAGATTGACTATAATATATACCGTGTATTTTTATCCCCTGCGATTTGCGGGGATGTAGGAGGTCTATCAGATGAAACGAACCCCGAAAGCCGTCTTTTTCATCGTGTTCGTCGTCATCGCCGCGCTGGTGTATACGTCCTTTTTCGGCGTGTACCAAAACTTCGGCGACCGGCGTGATGCGGTGATTAAAGGCGCATCCGATATTCGGTTCGGTATCGACATTCGCGGCGGTGTGGACGCGACGTTCAAACCCGCCGAGGGCGTAACCGATGTCACCGACGACCAAATTCAAGGCGTGAAAGACGTCATTGAATTGCGTCTTGTGGCGGACGGTATCACCGACTACGAGGTCTATGCCGACACCGCCAACCAGTCGGTTATTGTCCGCTTCCCGTGGAAGAGCGACGAAACCGACTTTGACCCGCAGGCCGCTTTGGCGGAAATCGGTCAAACGGCACAGCTCGCGTTCCACTACGGCGAGGAATACACCGAACAGACCGATGCCGAGGGAAATACCTATTGGGTGCCTTCCGGCGACCGGATTTTGACCGGTGCGGACGTGGACAGCGCCACCGTCTATTTTGACAACGAGTCGGGCGAATACGCCGTCTCGCTGAAACTGCTCGATTCGGGCAAAGAGGCGTTTGCCACCGCGACCAAAACGCAGTATGAAAACGGCGGTACCATCTCCATTTGGCTTGACCACGACCGTATTTCTTACCCGAAAGTCAGCGCGGTTATCGGCGACGGTAACGCGAGCATTTCGGGCGGCTTCGATTTGGAGAGTGCCACCGATTTGGCAAACCTCATCAACGCCGGTGCGCTCGACTTTGACATCGTCGTGGCGAACTACGGTTCCATCTCGCCGACGCTCGGCGCATCCGCGCTCGACGCCATGGTGCTTGCCGGTATCATTGCCTTTATCCTTATCGCGATTTTCATTATCGTGACCTACCGCTTGCCCGGTTGTATCGCGGTCATCGCGCTCGCCGGTCAGGTCGCCGGGTCGATTGCCGCCGTGTCCGGCTATTTCAGCTTTATGGACGGCTTCACGCTGACCCTGCCCGGTATCGCCGGTATCATCTTGTCGGTCGGTATGGGTATTGATGCCAACGTCATTACCGCCGAGCGTATCCGCGAGGAAGCGCGCCTCGGCAAAACGATTGACGGTTCCATTGCGACCGGCTGCAAATCGTCCTTCTCCGCCATTTTCGACGGTAACGTAACGACCATGCTTGTCGCGATTATCCTGATGGGTGTGTTTGGGCCGCCGTCCGGCATTTTCGCCAAACTGCTCTATCCGTTCCTGTTTATGTTCCCGGCGGCAACCACCGGTACGGTCTATTCGTTCGGTTACACGCTGCTTATGGGTATCATCTTCAACTTCATTATGGGCGTGTTCGCCTCCCGGCTTATGTTGCAGTCCGTTACCCGCTTTAAGCTCTTCCGCAAGCCGTGGTTGATTGGAGGTGTCCGCGAATGAAAAACTTGTTCAAAGGCACGTTTGCCTATGTGAAAACCAGCAAATACCTCTGGATGTTCGCGGGCGGGCTCATCCTCGTTTGCCTTATCCTGAACCTTATCCTCGGCACCAGCGTGGACGTCACATTCAAGGGCGGTACGCTCGCGAAATTCGCCTATGAGGGCGATTTGACCGAAAACGCCGTGGTGGATTACCTCAACAAAGATTTTTCCTACAAAGCGCTTGACGTGCAGTTGTCCGAAGCGACCGCTTCCGGCTCGGATGAGAAATATCAGCTCATCAACATCTACACAACCGACGAGCTTGGCACCGACGAGGTGACCAAACTGTCGGATGCGCTTGAAAAGAAATTTGCCGACAACAAACTGACGCAGGACAGCGTCAACTCCATTCAGGCGTCGGTCGGTATGCTCTTCTTCCTGAAATGTATGGTTGCCGTGGCGATTGCCGCCGTGGTGCTCATCATTTACGTCGGACTCCGCTTCCGCAAAATCGGTGGTTGGCCGGCAGGCGTGATGGCGATGGTCGCGCTGTTGCACGACTTGACGATTGCCTACTTCGCGTTTGTGCTTTTCCGCATCCCGCTGAACGACAACTTTGTGGCGGTGGTGCTGACCATCCTCGGTTACTCGCTCAACGGCACCATCGTGGTGTATGACCGCGTGCGCGCCAATCGGAGCAAGTTGAGAGCGCCGCTCGCCGAGGTCGCCGATATCAGTTTGAACGAGACGTTCCGGCGTAACCTCAACACCTTTATCACCACCTTTGTCGCGATTGCGACGGTCGCGGTGGTGGCGTTCGTGTGCAACCTCGATGCCATCATCTCCTTTGCGGTGCCGATGGCGGTGGGCGTTGTGGCAGGCTTCTTCTCCTCCACTTTCCTGTGCATTCCGGCGTGGGTCGCCTGGATGAACAAACGGGACGCGAAAAAAGCCGCCAAAGAGCGTGGCAAAGGCAAAAAATAAGTAATTTTCCGAAAACGGAAAAAATTACGCAATTTTCTAAAAATCCCCGTTCGTTGGCCGGGAGTTCGTAAGGAATGTATTCCTTATGAACTCCCGGTCTTTGGATAGGTGCGCTTTTCCTTTTGCCAGTTGTTTTTTGACGCAAAAATTCCCCGGTCTTGCGGGCAACGCAAGACCGGGGAGCGGCTGTGTTTATCCGTTGCGGTCCATATACCGTTTTACCGAGTCGGCGTATTCCGACGGGGTCATTTTGGTGCACCGCTTGAAGTGGCGGGAGAAATACTGCACCGTTGTGTAGTGAAGCGCGTCCGCGATTTGGGTGTAGTTCATTTCCTGTTCGCGAATCATCTGTTTGGCGCGCTCAATCTTGCACCGTCCGTAGTATTCCATCACGCCGCACCCGACGTTATCGCGGAACAGTTTTTTCAGCGCCGATGCGCCAATGGAGAATTTTTTGCACACGTCCTCAAACATCAGGCGGTTTTGGACGTTGGCTTCAAGATACTCACAAATGGATTTCAGCCGCTGATTCGGGACGGTCGGGTGAATGGGAACGGTTGAGAGATTTTTCGGCTGATCGTTGTTGCGTATCAACCGAATGAGGAATCGTTCCAGATAAAGGCGAATAAGCTGTTCGCAAGCGAACGGTTGCGACTCCCTTCGCACCAACTCTTTGGAGCCCGGGTCACCGAGGGGAGAGGAGAAGGCGTTGCGTGCTTCCGAAATCATATGAGCGAGGAGCAGGCGCATTTCCTCCGTTCCGGTCAACACCTGTCCGGCAACCGAAGCGAGCGCGTCGCAATTACCGTCAAACGAGACGACAACGGCGTTGGCGGTCGAGGAACCGTCACAGCGGATGCTGTGAAATTCCATCGGTTTGTGAAGATACAGCTGTTTGGTTTCGAGTGCGATTTCCGTGTTGCCTGCCGTGATAAAAACACGGCCTTTGTCCACGTAGACGAATTCCCAAAAATCGTGCAACTCACCGGCGAACGTGAAGGTGCGGGTATACTCCAAATAGTGCACCGATACGACGCTGTCTACGGTGAGTTCGTTACGGAGTGCCAATCGCTTGTACTCCATAAAGTCACCCCCTATTGTGTTTTCCTTTTCCTTTTCCTTTTCACGAAAAAGACACCTTGTGTGTAATTAGCATTATACAACTCGCGACCGGAATTGTCAAGAAAAAGTCGAAAATTACACAAAAATTTTTTGATAAAGGTTGCAAAATCGGATGAAAGTTGATATAGTAATAAAGGGTCTATTTGCATAAATACACAAAAAGCAAAAAGGCTCATAAAGTGAATAGCAGAGGAGCGTTTCATTATGAACAAGACTTTGGTCATTATGGCTGCCGGTATGGGTAGCCGTTACGGCGGGCTGAAACAAATCGATCCCGTCGGGCCGGACAACACCGTTATCATCGACTATTCCATCTACGATGCGGTGCAAGCCGGTTTTAACACGATTGCGTTCATCATTAAAGAAGCGGACGAGGCGGCGTTCAAAGCGGCTCTCGGTGACCGCATCGCCAAACACGTCAACGTGCGTTATGTGTATCAGCGCCTTGAAAACCTGCCGAACGGGTATTCCGTCCCGGCGGAGCGCAGTAAACCGTGGGGTACCGCACACGCCATTATGTGCTGCGCCGGTATCGTGAATGAGCCGTTTGCCGTTATCAATGCGGACGACTACTACGGCGCCGAGGCGTTTAAGAAAATGTCCGATTGGCTGGAAACGCCCGAAGCGAACGCCAAAGAGACCAACTATTGCATGACCGGCTACGTCCTCAAAAACACGCTGACCGAAAACGGCCACGTGGCGCGCGGTATCTGTGAAGTGGGCGAGGACGGAATGCTCAAACACGTGGTGGAGCATACGAAAATTATGCGTCGCGACGGTCAGACCCAATACACCGAAGACGGCGAAAACTGGGTGGACGTGGACGAGAACAGCATTGTGTCTATGAACTGCTGGGCGTTCAAACCGTGCTTCCTCGATACGCTGAAAGAGCGTTTTGAAAAATTCCTTGCCGAGAATCTCGACAAAAACCCGCTGAAATGCGAATTCTTCCTGCCGTTTGTTGTTCAGGAAATGATTGACGAAGGCTCCTGCACCGTGAAAGTGTTGCACACCGATGACAGATGGTTCGGTGTGACCTACAAAGAAGACAAAGAAGTGGTCGTGAACGCGATTGCTTCCAAAATTGCTGCCGGTCAGTATCCGGAGCATCTGTGGAAGGAGTAAGTTTATGGGATTTTGGGATTGCGAAGTCAACGTTGAGGGCGCTGCCAAACAGTTTGCCCACGGCGACACCGTCGTTTCGACGAGACCGTATGGCGAGGGCCACATCAACGATACCCGTGAAGTTTACTATCAGCGCGCGGACGGCAGTCGTTATCGCTACATTTTGCAGCGTATCAACACCGAGGCGTTCCAAGACCCGGACGGGCTCATGAACAACATTGCGGGCGTGACCGAGTTCTTGCGTGAGAATATTCGCAAACGCGGCGGCGACGTCCTGCGTGAGACGATGACGGTGGTTTCGCCGGAATGCGGCGGCAACTACTACCACGATGAAAACGGCGCCTACTGGCGTGCGTACGTCTTCGTGGAGGAGACGTTCTCGCTCCAACAGATTGAGAAAGACAGCGACTTCTACAACTGCGGCGTGTCGTTTGGTAAATTCCAACGTTTGCTCGCGGAATATCCGTCCGAAACGCTGGTTGAGCCGATTAAGAACTTCCACAATACCGAAGACCGCTTCCGCCTGTTCAAAGAAGCGGTGGCGGCGGACAAATGCGGTCGCGCCGCTCTCGTGCAGGACGAAATCGCTTTTGCGATGGCACGCGAGAAAGATGCGTCGCTCATCGTGTCTCAACTGCGCGACGGTACGCTCCCGCTTCGCGTGACCCACAACGATACCAAACTCAATAACATTTTGATTGACGCGGCTTCCGGTGACGGCATTTGCGTCATTGACCTCGACACCATTATGCCGGGCGCCGCTTGCTACGACTTCGGCGACAGCATCCGCTTCGGTGCTTCCACCGCGGCGGAGGACGAGAAAGATTTGAGCAAAGTTTCGATGAGCCTCCATCTGTTCGAGGTGTTCACCGAAGGGTATATGAGCGTGGCAAAAGAGTTCTTGACCGAGGCGGAAATCGCCAGCTTGTCCATCGGCGCGCGCCTGATGACCTTTGAGTGCGGCATTCGCTTCCTGACCGACTACCTCAACGGCGACACCTATTTCAAAACCCACTACGAGGGTCACAACGTCGACCGTTGCCACACCCAGTTCAAACTGGTGGAGGATATGGAGAAAAAACAAGCGGAAATGGACGCCATTGTGCGCAAATACGCCTAATTCTTCCCGTTATCCGAGAAAATCGTTACAAGCCTCTGACTGCATTGCGGTCAGAGGCTTTTTCGTTTTTTCTCTTTGTGACAAAAGAAAAGAAAAACGTAAATTTACCGCAGAAAATTTGTGGAAAATCGCCAAAGAACGGTTGACAAATCTTTTTATTTATGATTTAATAGACCATAGTAGAGTAGGTGCAGTGGTTTCTCTTCCGAAAACGGTTACCTACGGCTACATTTGAAAAGGAAAACGAAAACAAAAAGGAGCCATAAAGAATGAAGCGGTTGTTGAAACCCTTTCTTGCGTGCTTGTTGACCGCGTCGCTTACGGTTGCCGGTAGTGCGGTGTTTACCGCCGCCGCCGAGGAGCCGGAGCCGGAGCTGGAACGGCACGTCATCTATTCGTTTGATTTTGACGAGCCGGACGCCACGACGCTGTATAAGAAAAACGGCGCGACTCCCGGCCATATCAGCCACGACGTGTTCGCCGGCGAATCGGGTGGCAGTTTGGCGCTGACCATTTCTCCGGCACAACTCACCGGCCGCGGCGGCGTGATGCCGTATATTTGGCCGGACGGCATCTCCGGGGTTATCAACGCCCAGGGCGATTTGGAAGACGGCGCGTACTATGAACTGAAAATGGACATCGCGTGGGACGGCGGCGTTGCCGTGGCGAAAAAAGGCGCGTACGTCTATCCCTTTATGCTGACCAACGGTAAGGATGAAAACTACTTCACCGCTACCGATTTCACCCTGCAAATCGGGGAAGAGTTCCAGACGTTCGTCTACCGTCTTTATAAAGTCAGCCCCGACGGGTATCAGGTGTTTTCCGCGCCCACCAAGGGGAGCGACAGCGGCGGTATCGCGTTCTGCTGCGAAAACAGCTTGCGTACGGGCAAAACCTTCTACATCGACAACGTGGAACTCGCCAAGGTGGGCGGCGCGTATGCGGAACCTGCCGAGGGTACCATTCGTGCGCTGACTCCGGTGGAAGCGCCCACGACGTATGAGTATATGGACGAAAACGGCGTGACCGCCGACGGTCGCGTAATGGACATGCTGTACGAAAACGATTTCGAGGATGCGTCCAAAGGTACCGTGTTCGGTCATTGGAACCCCGACATCCGTAAAGCCTTTATACTTGACACCAAAAAAGGCTACAAAAACAACGACACGACGGTCGCCAGTTACCTTATTCCGAAACTGAGTCCCGGCAAGTTCTACTCCGAGACGGGCTATTACCCGGTTGTGTGGTTTTGGAACGAGGAACTTCGCGACATCTTTAAGGCGCAAGCCCCACTCGGTAACGGTGACTACTACGTCTTCCAGTTCGACACGGTGGCGAAAGGCAGTTACCTTTACCCCTCGCTGATGGTGGGCGACAAGGAATATGCCCCGACCTACGAATGGGATTCCACCGGCCGCGTGGGGAGCGAAGCGGTGCAACCGCTCAACTCCGAGTTTGTCACCCGCTACTATGTCTTTAAGGTAAAAGGGCTGGACGTGGCGTCCGCCAACACGGCGCTCGCGCTGTTTACCGACGGCTACATCAACCAGCACGTGCCGGTGTATGTGGACAATTTCAAATTCTACTCCGTGCGGATGCCGACCGCTTCTTGCGGTGACGTGAACGAAGACGGCAACGTCAATTTGAAAGACGTGCTGCTTCTCCGTAAATTCTTGACGGGGATGGAAGTCACGCTTAATCAAACGGCGGCGGATACCAACGGTGACCGTGACGTCAATATGAAAGATATTCTCGCACTTCGTCGGTACGTGGTGGGACTGGAAAAGGAACTTCCCGTGAAAACCGCCCCGTCTGCCGATGCGTAATCGCTTTGCGGGTGCAAAGCAAAACCCCTTTACGGGCATTTGCCCGTCTTTACCCGGTATGTTTAGTCATAGCGGCGCTGTAGCAGGCAGCGCTCTATGATTTAGCATAAAAAATCTATCAAAAGAAGGAGAAATTATCATGAAGAAGATTCTTTCCCTGGCCGCAGTCCTCGCTATGGTTGTTACCTTGATGTCTGTGGCTGCTTTCTCCGCCAGCGCTGAGACGACGCAGGTGTACAAATTCACCTTCGAAAGTTCGAATGCGCAGTCCATCATGAAAAAGGGTGGCGAGTATGTCGGAGAAGTCGTGGAATGGCCGGAAGGCTCCGGAAACCACTGCTTGCGTATTGAACTGAACGAGCAGACCCGTACCGGTGCCGGCGGTGCGTATCCGTACATTTGGCCGGTGGGCATCGGCGGCGCTTTGGCGACGCAGGGTGACCTGGAAGATACCGGTTCCGAATTCGAACTGAACGTCGATTTCGCGTATGCCGGTGACACCAAAAACTCCTATCTGTACCCGTTCATCCTCTTCAACGATGAGGAAGAGAACTATGCGGACCACAGCACCTATGCTCCCGGTTCCAACGAGTTCAACACCGGTACGTTCAACTGGAGCAAATACGATGTCGGCGCCCCGGTCAACGGCCTCGGCAACGGCGGTATCTGCTTCTGCGACGAGAACACCCTCGCGGATGGCGTGATGTACATCGACAATATCGAGTTCAACTGGATTGGCGAATGGGCGGAAGTTGAAAACGTGTTCATCGGCTACCCGAACGGTACAGCGTGCGAAGAGTCCGACCTCAACATGGGCACGTTGATTACCGACCCCGTTTATCCGACCGGTACCGGTTCGGACATCGGCCTCGTCGGCGATGCCAACGATGACGGGAAAATCGATATGAAAGACGTTCTGACCGTCCGCAAATATCTTGCGCAGATGGAAGTCAAAATCGATGTTGCCAAAGCGGATGCTACCGGCGACGGAAAAGTCGATATGAAAGACGTCCTCACGCTCCGTAAGACGATTGCGGGTATCCCGGTCTAATCGTTATTTCGTAGCATCTTAATTACGGTTTTAACTCGCAAGAGTTGAAAAATATTTTACAAAGGAGATCATCTACCATGAAAAAAGTAATTGCAATCCTCGTGGCTGTTATGCTGATGGCTACCGTCTGCATGACCGCTTCCGCCAGCTCCTGCACCATGGCTTTCGCGGCTGTGGAAGTGGAAGAGGGCACCACCACTGTTGCTGTTCCGCTGAACATCACTGCGAACGACGGCATCTGGTCCTTCATCGTCGAAGCTTCCTACGACACCAGCAAACTCGAGTTCACGGGTGCTGAGAGCGGCGAAGGCTTCGAGCTTCTTGCCAACGAGGCCACTGCGGGCACCGTCCGTCTGGCTGTCAACGGCAAAGGCACCGACAACGTGACCACCACCGGTGTTGCGGCTGTCCTGAACTTCAACGTCAAAGGCGTTGCGGGCGATGTTGCTGACATCACCGCGAGCCTGCCGGATGCCGGCTCCAACATCAACGCTGACTTCGAAGATGTCGACGTGACTGTTGCGAACGGTTCCGTCAAAGTGATTGAGAAAGTGACCGAAGCTCCGAAAACCACCGAA